>JAPOYZ010000357.1 GCA_026706325.1 Candidatus Aminicenantota bacterium | reverse complement strand
ACCTTCGGACCGGGGCAGAGGACCCTTCCCGTCATCCGAGATCGCTTCCGTGTCATGAACCGGCCACGCGCGCGGAGACGCGTCCCGGTTTCGAAAGACCTTCCACCCCGTCGAACTCCTGAAGACTTGGACTTGCGACTCCCGGACCCGACCCCTGGAGACCGTGTACACCGTGTTGAGCATGAGCCGCCGCCGTTCCCAGTCTCCCCGGAAGAAGTCCAGAACGCCGCGGCTGACCGAGGCCAGGTAGCCGTCCACCATCTCCAGCTCCTCCCAACCGCCGATGTTCGGTTTTCCTCCCTCGGTTTCGATGTGGAACCGGAAGGGCTTGGGCCTCGACTTGAGATACTCGGCGACCTCGCCGAACTCCGCCAACTTGTCGAGATGTCCGGGGCGGGCGGGATCGTTTCGATGGGACAGTGACGTCGAATGCGCCACTCCCATCTCGAACAACATCAGAGCCACGATTGCGAAACGCGCGGCCGGCGCCGAGATCGAACCGCGCCGGACGGCATGCAGCAGCGCCGCCAAGCCAAACGCCGCCATGGCGGCAATCACCACCTGGTCGCCCGAGTGACGAGTCATCTTGCCATCGAGATACCGGTAGAGGGTCAAAAGCCACGCCGACGCGCCAAACCCCACCAAAGCCCGTTGGATGGCCGGCAACCAGCGCCCGTCCGGATGCGACTTCCGGTCCCGAAGCAGTCGATCCACTCCGAACGCCGCCAGGACGAAGACCGCAAACTGGAAAACGAACACGGCATGCGCCGGCGCCCGGGCTTTGTCGAACAGCGGAACGGCAGCGTAGACCCAACCGTGCAGGATCGAGAACGGTCCCAGGGAATACGCCAGCGCGGCGAGCGCAATGCAGGAATAGACGCGGACCCAGCGCTTCCTCCAGCAGGTCCCGGCGGCGTAGATGGCCAACGAGAGGCACACGAGCCCGACGAAGGTGCTGACCTGGAAATGGGCGTGGGGAACCAGCATGCCCAGCAGTGTGACCGCGTACAGGCGCAGGCCGGACTGCGCGTAGTACGGCACATCCTGATCCATGGTCAAGGGGCGCTCGGCGCCGACCCAGCGGTATGATTCGGCGCCGTATTCGATGGCCGGCAACAGTTGCAGCGCCGCCGCCGCGAACGCCGTCCCCGCAATCACCACATACAGTCCCGTGAAAACTGCCGCCTCGCGGTACGACCGCCGCAGGCGCTCGAACAGGAAATAGAAGAACACCCCGGTGAGAGCCAGCAGGGCATACATGGGGTTCTGGTGATGGCCGCTCAGCAGGGCCATGCCGATGGCGCCGCCGCAGAACACGGCGTTGGTCCACCGGACCGAAGGGTCCCGGGCCCGCTCCATCCGATGAAACAGCAGAAAGATCAGTGGGATCCAGATGGCGCCGTTGACCTTCTGCGGCCAATTGGTAGCGGCGAGGTACCCGCCGCACCCGAACGCCAACGCAGCCAGAACCGCCGCGTACCGGCTTCGGCCCAACTCGCGCACCAAGCCGTACATGAAGAGTGCCGCCAACACGTGCATCAACACGAAGTGCCAGTGGAACCAACGGAGCTGGATCCGGCCGTCCTTGAGCGGCGCCAGGAACAACGGCCAGTTGAGCGGAAATGCGCCGCCGGGTTGCATCTGTCCCAACAACGACTGGCCCGCCCAGTGGTAGGGGTCCCACATGGGGAAGATCCCCTCGTGCCATGCCTTGGCCTGCACCTGGTACCAGGGCAGGACCTGGTACGCCAGGTCCGGATTGTCCGCGAAGGTGAATTGCTGACTGAGGCTGAGCCTCCAGAAGAAAAGAACGACCAGGATGAGGATGACGGCCAGTGGGAATCGATCGAATAAGTCCGACTTCATGGCTCAAATGCCGGCGTCCCGGCCGGCGGCAGCACTCATGTTCCCAGCAAATCAAGCCGGCTTCGAAGACGCAAGCCATGACGCAGTTCGGGATTCTCCCGATGGTCAACTCGCGACGACATTCTTCGCCCACTCATCCGTATCAAATGAGGATCGGGACTTCTTGCTCCTGGAACGACTTGCTATCTTGAATACCGTTCCGATAGCTGGTGTTCATGGGCGACCAGGTCGAGATTGCCGAGCCATGCCGGGCAAGCTGAGCGTCATCATTCCCGTCTACAACGAACGCGGCACGCTGGAGGAAGTGTTGAGCCGGGTCGGCCAGGCGCCCATGGAAAAGGAGGTCATCGTCGTGGACGACGGCTCCGACGACGGGACCCGGGAGATCCTCGAACGCCTTTCGAATAACGCCGGCCGTGCGGATCGACTCCGGATCGTCTTCCACGAACGGAATCGGGGCAAGGGTGCGGCGGTGCGCACCGGAATCGCTCAAGCCACGGGCGATTGGATCCTGATTCAGGACGCCGACCTGGAATACGATCCCCGGGATTATCCGATGCTTTTGGCTCCGCTCCAGGACGGCCGCGCCGACGTGGTCTACGGCAGCCGCTTCCTGCATGGCGCCCATCGGACCCGGTACCTTCAGCACTACCTGGCCAACCGCTTCCTGACCTTCGTCTCGAACCTGATGACCAACCAGAAGCTGTCGGACATGGAAACCGGCTACAAGGTCTTTCGCCGTGAGGTCCTGGACGGCATCCGTCTCCGGTCGAACCGCTTCGAGATCGAACCCGAGATCACGGTCAAGTTGACTCGCCAAGGATATCGGATCCACGAGATTCCCATCTCCTACAACAGCCGCTCCTACCAGGAAGGAAAGAAAATCACCTGGGTGGACGGACTCAAGGCATTGTGGGCCCTGTTTCGCTACCGGTTCTTCTCGTAGGGGCTGGAGGGGGGACTGTTAGTCCCCCACTCTTCAGTCTGGTTGCGGGATTCGGCGACTGGGAAGTGTAGAGAGGGACTCCGTCCCCCTAACCCCCCTTCGGCGGTAGGAAAACCGCCGCTCCGCTACTTGCGGCGGGTCCAGGTTTCGAAGTTCCAGAGCTCCGAATCCCAGGCGTTCAACCGCACACCCTCGATTTCGTTGGAATGGGCCGAAACGTACCCGCGGTGAATCAACGGGATGATCGAGTAGCTCTGCACCAGCATGTCGTTCAGGGCAATCGTGAGCTGGGCGCGCCGTTCCTGGTCGACGGTGCGCTGGAGTTCGGCGTGGACACGGTCATATTCGTCAGACTGGAAGCGCTGGACGTTTCCGCCGCGGAACGAGTTGGATGCCCCGGCGATCTCAGACGTGACCCAGGCGCCCAGATATCCTTCCGGGTCCACAAAGGATGAGCCGTTGGTATACATCTGAACGTCGGCGTAGAACTTGCCCACCGTGTCCGGGCTTGCCGGATCTCCACCGAAGAACACCGAAGCGACGACGTCCTTCAATTCGGTCTCGACGCCGATCTCCGCCCACCAGCCCTTGATGTGCTCCTGGGTGGTCTGACGCACGGCATTGGTGGAGGTCTGGAACAGGATCTTGAGCGGAACCCCGTTGCGCTCCCGCACGCCGTCTCCGTCCGAGTCGACGATTCCGGCGCCGTCGAGAATCTCCCTGGCGAGATCGAGGTTCTGGACGAGACATTCATCGTTGTTGGTCGATGCCTGGCCTGGAGGATACGGCCAAAGGTTGCACGTCGACCGGCCGGCAAGCGGACCATACCCGACCCGGACCAGAGTGTCGCGGTCGATGGCCAGGGAGAGGGCGCGGCCCACGACCGGATCGCTCAGGAACGGGTGGGGGTTCGTCCCTCCGGCGTACTCCGAACGGAGTTCCCCCAGACTCGGATCCGGGTTCGTCTGGTTGAGCATGAGGCGCTCGACGGCGGTGGCGAAGCCGGTGACGATGGATCCGCCTCCGCCCTCCGCCAGGGTTTCCAGGACATCCGGTTCAACCTGGAGATTCCAGGCATAGTCGGCTTCGTTGAGCTGCAAAACGGCTCTTGCGGCAGCGGTGGCGTCACCGCCCCCCTGCAGCATCACCTCGCCGAAATAGGGCACGCCGTACTCGACGCCCCGGTACAGCGGATTGAACTCGTAGCGGACGGACTCGTTGCTGCTGAAATCGTTCACCACGTACGGTCCCGTGCCGATGGGCTGCTGGTTCGCTTCGGTACATCCCGCGGCCGACGCGCCCAGGCAGTCAGCGAACTGCGCAGCCTGGAGAATCGGACCGTTGTAGGTCACGAACGGGGAAAACGGGAACGACGTCGGTCCATCGAACGTGATGGTGACGGTCCGGTCATCGACGGCGTCAACCGAGCTTACGTTTGCGAACTTCGCCGCGTGGACGCAGCCGGCGTCCGGCGCCGTGCAGTACCGCCAGGTGAATACGACATCTTCGGCCGTGCAGGGCGTTCCGTCGGACCAGACCACGCCCTCCCGAAGTGTCCAGGTAATCCGGGTCCGATCGGCCGAGACGCCGCCGTTGGCAAGAGTCGGAACCTTGTCGGCCAGAACCGGGACCAATTCCCCGTCGGGGTTGTACTCGGCCAACGGCTCGATGACCAGGGATGCGCCTTCGGCTTCCTTGGTGCCGCGCGAAAGATACGGGTTGAGGATGGTCGGGGCCTGCCAATAGCGAAGCGTTGCCGTCCCGCCCTCGCCGGCCTGATCCAGAAAATAGCCGGAACCGATCAGCATCGGAAGCCCGTAGGAGACCACTCGTTTGGCGAAGAACACCTTTCGCCGCTCCGTCTGGGTGGCGGGGTTGAGGGCGTTGTAATAGAGGAACGTCTCGCCAAACGCGTTTGCCACACTCAGGTCGTCCCGGTCGCTGAGCGACGTCAGCTCGGATCCGGCCAAGTCGACCTCCTCCTGTGAGGAATCCCCGCTGAACAGGGTGTTGCCGTTCCGGTCCAGACCGAAGACGTAGACCGATTTGTGTGTCCATCGCGGGTCGCCGGAGAGCGTGATGGAAGCGAAAAACCCACCCGCTTCCAACTCCAGAGCGGCGCACCGGACGAATTGCTGGAGCTTCTCCATGGACGGATCGTCGCTCAGATCCATGGCGTTTACGTCTTCCGGCCTGCAGGTGCTGGGGAGATCGGGACGATAGATACCGGCGCCGATGGCGGCCGGCGTCCCGTCCCAATCGATGGACTTGAAATACGAAGCCTTCGGGTCTTGGATGCCCGTCGCCGGATTCGTGGTGGAATAGTAGAGCCAGCCTTCGCCGTGACCCTTCACGATCCGATGCAGCTCCACGGAGTAATCGTGTCCGAAGAGGTCCACGAGCGGCCCCCACTCCTCCCCTTCCTGCTCCGCGACGGGAGGGAAGACTATGGCTCGGGACACGGCAGGATCGGTCGCAATATCGGTGACGACGACGTAGATTGCGCCGCTTCTCCAGCGGGTATCCTCGTGGAATGCCCGCCGGGCCTCCTCGAAACCCATTTCCTGAGCGTATTCGTAGGCACATTGAACGAATGCCTGAACGTCCTCCATGGTGCGGATGGCCCCGGCCACCACGGACTTGTCCGCGCAGGGTAGAGGTTGAGCATCAATTTCAGTCAGGATGCCGAGCTGGAGAATCAGGGGAAGGAATAATCGAGTGGAATTCTTTCTGATCATTGAAACGAAAGATTACCATGCGTGGATGTGTTATCAAGATGACCGTGACCCGGGAACCCGCCGCTGCCGAAGCGGCGGGTCAATCGGATCGTACCAGGAGTGAATCCTCCCGAAAGGAGCCTGAATCGTGAATCTGGAGAAGATCCTGCTACATCTGAAGCTGGACGGCTTCTGCGTGGTGGAGGGGGTCATTCCCCGGGAGGAGGTCCGGACCATTCGACGCGAGGTCGAGGCCGTCATGACGGCGCAGGGATCGGCCGACACCTACGAGGGTGTGAGCAGCGCCTTCGGCGTGCTGGATTCCATCCCCACTTTCGTGCCGTACCTGGCGGATGAGACGGTCATGGCCGTGGCCCGCGCCTGGTTCGGCGACCACGTGCGGATCTCCTACACCGGCAGCATGATCACCGAACCGGGAAACGAGCGGGGCCGCTGGCACGCGGACTGGCCCTACAACCAGGAGAAGGCCGCGCACGTCCCGGCTCCCTACCCCGCCACGCCGTTCCAACTCTCCTCCATCTGGATGATTTCCGACTTTACCGACGAAAACGGCGGCACTTGGATCGTCCCCGGCAGTCACCGGACCTCCGACAATCCCACCGGCGACATCGGAGTCCCCCTGTTCGAGCCCTATCCCACCGAGAGGCACGCCACCGGTTCGGCGGGCAGCGTCTTTCTCTTCGACAGCCGGCTCTGGCACGCCACGGCGAGCAACGAAAGCGGCGGGCGCCGCATCAGCATGATCGTGCGTTACGTTCCGTGGTGGCTGGACACCCGGGTCCTGATGCCGGGAACCCGGGCGCGCCGGACCATGGTGGACGAGCCGGGCTTGCCGGAGAACGAGATCCCGCCGGTGAGACCGGAAGTGTACGAACGCCTCCCGGAAACGGTGAGGCCCCTTTACCGCCATTGGGTCAGGAGTTACTGACACTTTCCTCGAAGGCGACTGAACGAACGGCGAGTCCAACCGACCATGAGCATGCAGCAACCGGCGGATACCCCGGCGGCCTTCCGGGAACGGTGGAACGGCTGGCTCAATTTTCCCCTGGCCGGCTCCCTGATTCCCTTTTCCTACGAGTTCCCTCCGTTGGACCGCCTGCTGGATGCCGTCCGCCGGGACGAGGAGGCGCGGATCCTCAGCGGGCATCGGGGAGATCGGATGGACGACACCGATATCTCGCGGCGTTTCCGTTCCCTTCCCATCCGGGAGGCCCAGGACTCCCCCTTCCAGATGTCTCATTTCGACCTCTCCCGGTTCCAGGGACCGGGCGGGATCCTGGAGGGACTGGAGGAGCGGGTGATGGTTCCCTGGAAGCGTTTCCTCTGTGCGACCGGCTTCACCTGGCGGAGATGCTTCCCCATCCTGTTCTTCTCCGGTCCGGGATGCGCCACCAACTACCACATGGACCTCTCCCATGTCCTGGCTTGGCAGATCTACGGGACCAAGCATTTCCATGGCCTGACGGAACCCAGCCGCTGGGCGCCCCTGGACGAGGTGGTGCAGGAAGCCCGCCGGGAGGAGTTGTCCAAGCCTCCCGGACTACAGCCCGAGGATGTCCTCACCTTCGTCATGAAACCGGGTGACTGCCTCTGGAACCAGCTCCTGACCCCCCACTGGGTGGAAGCAAGCTCGGAGGCGGCCGTAAGCCTGAACCTCTCTCACGGAGGACTGCGCTACCAGGGCCACCTCGCTCCCCAGGAACAGGCCCTGGAGGAATGGTGGAAGACCCACCCCGAAGAAGTCTGGCTGGGTCCGCCCCATCTGCTCGATAGGAGGGGGGACTGTTAGTCCCCCCGTGAGAGCCGACTGTCCCTACAACCATTTTCACAATATAAAAGGTAGGATAGAGCAAATGTTCGAAGAATTCACCCGAATCCTGATCGACGCCAACGGCACCTCCATCCACCTCGTCCACGGCGGACATGGCCCTCCGCTCCTGCTGCTTCACGGATACCCCCAGACCCACGTCATGTGGCACAAGGCGGCTCCGCTGCTGGCGCCGCACTTCACCGTGGTCGCACCCGACCTGCGAGGCTACGGCGACAGCGGCAAGCCTCCCGCTCCCCCGGGCGACCTGAGCGTCTACTGCAAGCGGACCACAGCCGCCGACCAGGTCCAGATCATGGCCCGGCTCGGCTTCGATTCCTTCCACGTGGCGGGCCACGATCGCGGCGCCCGGGTCGGACACCGGATGGCCCTGGACCATCCGAACCGGGTCCGAACCCTGACCTCCCTGGACGTGGTCCCCTCCCAGGCGGCCTTCGACAAAATGGACAAGGACCTGTCTTTTGCTTGGTTTCACTGGCATTTAATGCGGCAACCCGAACCTTTTCCTGAAACTCTTATCGGCAACAGCGCCAAGTTCTACCTGGACTTCCTCCTGGAGCGATGGTGCGGCATCGAAGGCTCCATCACCCCGGAGGCCTACGACGAATATCTGCGCTGTTTCTCCGACCCCGAGACAATCCGCGCCACCTGCCTGGACTACCGGGGTATCGAGCTGGACCTGGTCCACGACGAGGAGGACCGGGGACGGCGGCTGACCTGTCCGGTCCTGGCGCTCTGGGGCAGCGACACCTCCAAGCGCCCCGGATGGCAGACGGGGGCCAGCCTGGATATGCTCACGGTGTGGCGGGAGAGAGCCGTGGACGTCCGGGGCCGAGCCTTGGCCTGCGGGCACTTCCTGCCCGAGGAGCTACCCCGGGAGACAGCCGGCGAAATCATGAAATTCCTGGGGGTCCGCCCAGATTCCTGAACCATCGGCGTGAGTCTTGGATTGAAGGAGAATCCCTGATGATGAGACATCCCTGCCAGTTGATCGTCCCGACCGCCCTCGCCATCGTAATCGGCGCCTGCCAGCCGGCTCCCGAGCCAGAGACGCCATCCGGCCCGCCCAAGGTCCGTCTGGAGGTGGGTGATCCCGTGACGGTGCCTACCGACCAATACCCGGGCCTATCCTACGGGCCCCGGATGGTGACCCTCCCGGACGGAACAGTCCTGGTGGGCCGGGGACAGGTTGCCTTGACCACCAGCGACTCGGGGGCGACATGGGACGTGGGGCCGGCCATCGCCAGGCCGCACCTGCTTCCTCTCCGGGACGGAAGCTATTTCTTCCTGAAGAGCCGGGGTTCCGCCACCGGCGAGCCGGGGCTGTTCTCCCTGGAAATGGCGCACGTCCAGTCCCTGGATGAAAACGCCACCGAAGAACGGATCTCCTGGTCCCCCGCCACGGCGCGCGTCGACCGGTGGACGCCGCTGACGGCCGACAACGAGACCGAAGTGGACTACTTGGGCGTGGGGGGCCCGTTTCTGGAATTGGATGACGGGACTCTGCTGGCTGCCTGCTACGGGAATTTCAAGGGAGACACGGTGCCCATGGAGGGATTCCCCGCCACCGGCGGCCAGAAATGGTTCAAGTACCGAACCTACCTGTTGGCCTCCAGCGAAGGCGGCGCCACCTGGGAGTACCTCTCCACCATCGCTTATGACGGAGTCACGGGCCAGGAGAGCTTCTGCGAACCGGCCATGGTCGACCTCGGCGGCGGGGAGTTGTTGGCGGTGATGCGGACCGGCCGTTTCGCGCCCATGTTCCAGGCGCGTTCCCTGGACGGCGGCAAGACCTGGCAGGACCCGGAATCCATGCACATCCTGGGTCTGGCGCCCCAGATGGTACTGCTGGAGAACGGCGCCCTCGTGTGCAGCTTCGGCTGGAGACGTCTGAAGGTGGGCTACGGCCATGGACTCAACGACGAGGGCGGACCGTACCCGGCCGCGTTGCGGGATTACAGGGAACGCTATCTTCAAGACGTGGACATCGAGAACCCGTCCGAAGCGGCCGGCGACTACGTGATGGTCAGCCTGGACAAGGGGAAGACCTGGTCCGAGCCCCGCAAGTTCGCCGAGCCCCTCACCTCCGGGTACACCCTCTTGGCCGCCACCGGACCCGACACCGTCCTGGTCATGTCAGCCAGACTCACCCTCCCCGGCCAGTCCCGGGAACGTCACCTGGAGATCTGGGAGCGGGAATGGCCCCAGTGGTCCGACAAGTCCGTCGTGGTAAGAGTCGCCCGAAAGATCCGCGTCGTGCTGTAAGAGCTCTCCGCCTGGCCCATGCCCGGCGAAATGCCGGTAGAAAAAGGATGGTACAGGCGACTTTCCTGTCGCCGGTGGAGCGGCGGTTTTCCTACCGCCGCACTCCGTTGTGACAAACTTGGCGACGAAGACTGGGAGATTGGAAATTGCCCCCTTCTTCCCTCCTTCCCTCTTCCTTGTTGCGGGGGTAGGAAATCCCCCGCTCCCATCAGGCGTGAACCGGTTCCACTCCCCGGACCGCCCTCATCTCCGCCTCCTCCCAAGCCGGAAGCCGGCGGGCGTATTCATGCGCCTGAGCGACAAAATCCAACCCGGCCAGGTTCATCCACGCCTCGGTGAGACGCCGAAACACTGGGCCCGGGCGCCCATTCCCCACCGTCTGCCCCTCGAAACTGGCCACGGTAGGAGGGGGGACTTTCCTGTCCCCCCTTCTTCTCTTTCCTCGCTGCGGGGGTAGGAAAACCCCGCTCCCACCATCACGCGTGGACCGGTTCGACTCCGCGGACGGCCCTGATCTCCGCCTCTTCCCACGCCGGAAGCTGCCGGGCGTATTCATGCGCCTGAGCAACAAAGTCCAAACCGGCCAGACGCTTCCACGCCTCGGTCAGCCGGCGAAAAACGGGCCCCGGTCTCCCGTCCCCAACCGTCTGCCCCTCGAAACTGGCCGCGTGGACCAGGGAGTAGGTGGTCGCCGTGCAAAACACCTCGTCGGCCTGCAAGGCCTCGTACCGGCCCAGATTCGCCTCCTGCACCGGGATCCCCAACTCGTTCGCCAGATCGATGGTGGTTCCCCGTGAGACTCCCAACAGAATGTTTCGCCCCTCCGGCGTCAGAAGCACGCCGTCCCGAACCAGGAAAATGTTCCAGCCGGGGCCTTCGGCCAGGAACCCGTCCGGGTCCATGAGGACCGGCCACTTGTTCTTCCCCATCCGAGCCCCCTGCAGCACGGCCATCTGGTAGTGCAGACGGCTGCGAGTCTTGGCCTTGGCGTCCACCAGGTGCGCCGGCAACGCCTGCTGGGACGCGATGACCACGTCCACGCCTGAATCGTAGTTCGGTGCAAAGTGCCCCATGTGGGTGACCAGGGGCCAACAGTTGATGGAGACGGTGGGCTGAACACCCTCGGGAAATACGCTCCGGTACAGCGACAGCGGTCCCCGGGACACGTCATGCATGATCTGCCAGTCCATGTCGGGAGGCTCGGTGGGAAAATTCCGCTCCAAAGTCACCATGGTGAGATCGTACATCTCCTGCGCGGTCATGCCGGGATCGATCTCCAGCAGACGGAGCGACGCATAGAGGCGATCCAGGTGATGTACCAGGCGAAAAGGCTTCCCCCCGAACGTCCGCGCCACCTCGAAGGCCATGTCTCCGAACATGAGGGACGAGTCGAATATGGAGACCCGGGCCTCGGACTCGGGGACGAAGTCACCGTTGAAATAGACGATTCTTCCTGACATCAGCGCTCCTCCAAGAGAGCGATTGTACTCGTTTGGCTCGTCTTTCTCACGCGTGGCACATCTGCCGACCAGCGTGAAGCGGCCGGAAATCGTAATCGGGTCAGGTGCAGGGGATTGCGCCCCTGCACCTTCCCACACCACCGGACG
>JAPOYZ010000500.1 GCA_026706325.1 Candidatus Aminicenantota bacterium | reverse complement strand
CGACGACCATGACCCGCTCGGCGCCTTTCGGTCCCCGGGTCCTCCGGGCCAGGCGGGCGAACTCCCGCTCCAGCGCCCGGATCGTGGCCTGGAAATCCAGCTCCAGGTCATGCACCGAACGGGATCGGATTCTCACGAAGGGTTCGGCCGCCGTCTCCCCGTTGCCGCTGCCGGCCAGGGACCCGGGATCGAGGTAGGCGGCTTCCAGCCTTCCCGGCCACCCGCCGTCCAACACTTCGATGACGGCGACCAGATCGAGGCGGAGCAGCACCAGGTCGTTCAGGTCGTCGCGGTTGAGAACCGAACCGCGGAGGCGCGTGTGGAGCAGCCGCAGACCGCGAAATCGCCCGGTCCCGCCGCGGAGACGGCCGATGTCCGGCAGCATGAGTCCCCTGGCGTTGCCGACGATCACGTTACGCACGATGCCGTCGCGGCCGATCAGGACCCCGACTTCCCGGCCCAGGTCGTGGGAGGCGGTGGTGAGATGCCGCGCCAGCTCGGGGGTCACGGCCTGCTGTGGAGGGACACGGCGGCGGTAGGTCCGCTCGAGCATCCGCCGTTGAGAGGCCCGGATGCCTTGGACATTTCCGCTGATGGGATGCTTGGAGATGACTCCTCCTGTGCTCAGGCCGTGGTGATGGCGGGATGGCCGGATCCGCTGCCGGCACCTGCCGGGTCCCGCCTCTCCTGTCTGCGGCGGGCCGTGCCGCTTCCCCGGGATCTATGGTAGATTTCACTCAGATGAGACTCACCCGTCGACAGTTTGAAGCCTTCCGCAATAACGGGTTCCTCTTTCTGCCCGGCCGGTTCAAGGTGGAGGAGGTGGCGCCGTTGCGGAAGGAGGCGCGGCGAATCTACAAGCTGGACCGGCCCGAAGTCTGGCGGGAGAGCAGCGGCGCCGCCCGGACGGCCTTTGCCGCCCACACCTACAGCGAGCCGTTCCGCCTCCTGGGGGCCCATCCCCGGCTCATCGAGCCGGTCATGCAGATCCTGGGCGGTCCGGTGTACATGCACCAATACAAGGTCAACGCCAAGGCCGCCTTCGACGGCGACGTCTGGCAATGGCATCAGGACTACGGGACCTGGAAACGGGACGACCACATGCCGGAGGCCCGCGCCATGAACATCGCGGTCTTCCTGGACGAAGTGACTGCGGCCAACGGTCCCCTCATGTTCATTCCGGGAAGTCACAAGCTGGGCGTCCTGCAGGCGGGACACGACCTGGCGAGTACGAGCTACCCGCTTTGGACGCTGGATCGGGCGACCATCACCCGGTTGGCCGATGAGGGAGGGATCGAGGTTCCGCTGGGGCCGCCCGGATCCGTGATCATGTTCCACGGAAACCTGGTCCACGCCAGCCCGCCCAACATCAGCCCCTGGAACCGGACCATCGTCTATCTGAGCCTCTGCGAGGTGAGCAACCACATCCGCAGGTTCAAACGGCCCGAGTGGATCGCTCACCGGGACTTCACGCCCATCGTTCCGCTGAACGACGACTGCCTGCTCTCGCCGCCGGTCAACAGTCCGTGGTGAAAGTCCCGCGAGCACCGAGACCGTTCCTGCGCCCGCCGGACAAGGCGCTTACGGCGCGCATACCGGGAGTATGTGGGCCCATAGCAACGCCGTCCGCGCCTGTGCAGGGACGGTCGAATGCCGTGATGACTTTTGCCACGGGCTGTCACGGCAGCTCCGGCGGGTTGACGTCGTAGTCGACGTCGAGCTCTCGCAGGAAGGCCAGGAGGTCGGCCACTTCCTCTTCGGTCAACTCAGCTTCCTTGGCCTCCCGGAGGTTCTCCTCGTCCAGCCACTGGTTCGGCTTGCCGCCGCCCAGCATCACGTCCACGGCCTCTTCCAGAGTGGCCGCGCTCCCGTCGTGGAAATATGGCGCCGATTCCGCGATGTCAAGTAAGGTGGGTGTCTTGAAGGCGCCCGTGTCCTTTTCTTCGCCGGAGACCTTGGCCCGGCCGATGTCAGGCGACTCGGCGTCCATTCCGATGCCCACGTTGTGGTACTGGAGGTCGGTCAGGAGCAGGCCGTCGTGGCAGTTGGTGCACTTGGCCTTTTCGCTGAAAATGGTGTATCCGCGCCGGGCCGCTTCACTCAGAGCCGATTCGTCGCCTTCCCGGAAACGGACCCAGGGAGAGCCCACGGCGACGATGGTCCGCATGAACGAGGCCACGGCCTGGGCGACGCGGTCCGGATTGGCTTCGCCGCCGAAGATTGCCTGGAACTGCTCCTTGTAGCCGGGGATCTCGTTCAGCTTGGCGCAGACGTCGTCCATGCTGGGGGCGCCGTCCTTGCCCGAGGCGCCCATGTTTCCACCGCGCCAGGCGCCCTTCACCTGGGCTTCCAACCCCTTGGTGCGGCCGTCCCAGTAGAGCTCGGAGTGGTATCCGATGTTCCACAGAGTCGGGCTGGACCGGGTCAGGGTCTTGTCGAAAGCCCCGATGGCGACGGGCTTGCCGTCGGTCAGGCCGTTTTCCTTCAGGTGGCAGCCGTAGCATGACCGAACGCCGTCTCCGCTGAGCCGGGGGTCGTAGTAGAGCTGTTTCCCCAATTCGATCTTGGCCACCGTCATGGGGTTGTCCTCGGGGATGGACATGGCCTCGTAGCCCGCCAACTCGGGCCACTGCGGGGCCGGTTCCTCGGCGGGGGGCGGCGGGGCCGGGGCGCATCCCCACAGGCCGGCCAGGAGAGTGATGGTCAGGGCCCAAGAGTACCGGCGACTTGGAGTTACGGATGTGGATCGATGCATTGTCTCCTCCCGTGTGTCTGTAACGGCCAGCAATTTACCTCGCCCCCCGGATGCGCCGTCGCCGGGAGGGTCGAATCCCTTACGGCGCTTTCCCGAGCGTCTCGCCAAGCTCGTCCTGGAGCTTCTCTCCCTGGTCTCTCAGAAACTGATACAGAATCATGACGTCGGTCCCCATGCAGAAGTGGCGAACGCCCAGATCCAGGTAGTACTTGGCCCGGTCCACGCTCTCGATCTCCGCACGGGGCGGAACCCCTGCTTCCAGGCAGGTGGCGATCACCCTCCGCTCCGTTTCCCGGACGTCGGGCGCATCAAACTCGCCGGGGCGGCCGATGCTCAGAGCGTAGTCGGCGGGACCCCACTGGACCATGTCCACCCCTCCCAGGGCAAGGATCTCGTCGAGAGCATCGACCGCGGTGCGCTTTTCGATCATGAACGCGATCACCACGTCGTCCAACTGCTGAGGGTAATCCGGTTGTCCGGAACCATGCACGTAGCTGCTCCGGCGCACGCCGACGCCGTGGTAGCCGCCGGCGTCGGGAGTTTCCGGCTTGACCGCCCGGATGCACTCCCGCACGTCATCCGGATTCCGGCAGTCGGCGAAAAGGACACTGTCGAATCCGGCGCCGATGGACCGTTGAGCCAGAAAACGCCGGGGTTCCTGGTCCAGCTTGATCATGGAGGAAAGCCCCAGCAATTCTGCCGCCCGGCACACGTTTTCCAGGGAGAAGAGGTCGAATGGAGCGTACTCCGCAACGAATTCGATGTAGTCGAAGACTCCCGTATGGCCGATGATCTCCACCACCGACGGCCAGGAACTGTGGATGTGGGTCCCGACCGTGGGCCTTCCGGCCTTCAGAGCCTCTCTCAGCTTGTTCCGTTTCATCGCTTAGTTGTCTCCTGTCAGCCGGTCGGCGCTCCTTCCGGCCAGTCTACTACGACCGGACCTCAGCAGTCCGTGGTGAAAGTCCCGCGAGCACCGAGACCGATCCTGCGCCCGCCGGACAAGGCGCTTACGGCGCGCATACCGGGAGTAGGTGCCCGAATCGCAACGCCGTCCGCGCCTGTGCAGGGACGGTCGAATGCCGTGAGGACTTTTACCACGGGCTGTCAAGGTTGCACCTCCGGACGAGATTGGACCTGACGCAGGGATGGGATTGGGGTCCCGCAGGGTCAAAAAGAATTCCGAATGGTGGAGAGGGGGGGCAATATGTCTGCCGCCTCGGAGCCGGGTACCGCGAAGCTCGGCCTTCGGCCGGGCGGAGCCTGGAATGAATTCGACTTGGGGCCGGGAGCGCAGGCGGTTGTTTACCGGCTCCCGAAACTCTTCGAATGACCTCCTCCCGATCCCTGCGGACCTCAGGCAACAGGCGGTCCGGGAAGCCGGAATCGACCCTTGAACAGACAGGGGAAGCATTCAGTGTGCGGCGCTGGATGGATCCTCCAGTGCCTCGCCGAAATCCTCTTCCTCCCTTTCCTTGACCTCTTCGATGGTGATGGCCGTGTCCAGCGGCGCGTCCGTATCGGTGATCCGGTTATCGTCGGTGCAGAGTTCCGGGTCGTTCATATCGATCCACTCGTCGTACTCTTCCGGCACCTCGGACTCGGGGTAGATGGCGTTGACCGGGCACAACGAGACGCAGGCGTCGCAGTCGATGCACTCGTCCGGATTGATGATCAGCATGTGCGGATCTTCGATCTCGTAAAAGCAGTCGACTGGACAGTCGGCGACACAGTCGGTGTAGCGGTTGTCGACGCATCTTTCGGTCACAATGTAGGTCATTCTCGTGCTCCTTCTGCTGGACCCGTTGAGGGCGCCACTATAGCAAGGAAGACTGATATCAGGCAATGACGTCCGCAGCCGGCAGGTCGTGCCTCAATACGTGCACGAGTGTTGATCTCGGACAGGTTCTGTTCCATCATGGCGCCCCGGCGAAAACCAGGAATCGAAGCGGTTCGAAGAGTGCGCTGCCGGTCGGAATCGCAACCGCCAGGGAGTTCGAGTGGACGATGGGTGAAGCCGTGAGGCGATGGGTGTGGATTGGTGTTCTGCTGAGTGGAGTCGGTGCCGTCCGGTCGCAGGGTCCGGCCGGCGGCGCTCGTGACTCGGGCCTGCTGATTATGGCTCACGGCGGCGACGAGCAGTGGAACCGGGCCGTCAAGGAGGCCGTGGCGCCGCTGGAGAAGGTCTGTCCGGTGGTGGTGGCCTATGGAATGGCGCAACGGGAGCCTTTGCGGCAGGGCATCCTTCAGCTTGAAGAGCAGGGTGTGCGGAAGATCGCCGTAGTCCGGCTCTTCATGGACGGAAGGTCCTTTCTGTCGCAGACGGAGTACCTGCTGGGCGTGAGCGACCGGCCGCCTCCCTTTTTCCTGCACCATGATCATCATCACCACCACAAGATGATGACCCGCGATGCGGTCCGGCTGTTGAGGGGATCGGAGATTCCGCCTCCCCTCGAGCTGGAGTCCCAAGTCATCTTGAGCGCTGCGGGCCTGCTGGAATCCCGCCTGGCCGGGGATGTGCTGTTGGACCGGGTCCGGGCATTGAGCGAATCTCCGGCGGCCGAATCGGTGATCGTCATCGGGCACGGGGTCGAGTCCGATGACCGTGACCGGTACTGGAAGGACCGGATGCAGACCCTGGCCCAGGGACTGAAGGCCTTGGGACCGTTTCGGGAGGTTCGGGTCGAGACCCTGAGAGAAGACTGGGAAGCCAAGCGCAGGGTGGCCGAGGACCGGATCCGGGGTTTCGTGTCGAAGCAGAGCCGGCAGGGAAGGGTCTTGGTCGTCCCGTTCCGGGTATTCGGATTCGGACCCTATGACGAGGTTTTGGAGGGATTGGACTACAGCGCCGACAGAAAGGGGCTGCTCCCTCATCCGAACGTCACCCAGTGGCTGCGGGAGCAGGCTCAAGACTGCTTTTCGCGGGCGGGATGGGACAGTCCGTTTCCTTCGATTCACTCTGCCAGCTTCTGCTGTTCCGATTCCGCCTTGGCTCGAGCGCCCTCTTCCTCCCGGTAACCGCCATGGCCGCCACGATTCTGAGCGTGTTGGTGGTGGTGGCGATCCTGGTCGGGTGTGCGCTTCTGACTCAACTATTCGCCCGCGTCATGTACCGGCGCTGCCCGGCGTGCGGAATTCTCAACGCCCGGCGCCGTTGGCAATGCCGCCAATGCGGCGTTCCGCTAGTCGGAGATCCCACGGAGAATCGCTGAGCAGGGGCGACCACAAGAAGTGCCGCTACCGGTTCTCCCGAACCCCCAAAAAATGGGGAAAGTCGAGGATGAGGGCCGGTGGACACGCCTCGGCGGCGGCTGCTAGAATGCCCGCTTCATATCTGACGTCCCCATCGTCTAGCCTGGCCTAGGACACCGCCCTTTCAAGGCGGCAACACGGGTTCAAATCCCGTTGGGGACGTCTCCGATTCTCCTGCATTCGTGGCCGGTTCGCTCTCATATCCAGGGTGGTTCTGCTACACTCCGTCTGTCTGTCGGGTGCGCCCGTAGCTCAGCTGGACAGAGCGTCGGCCTCCGGAGCCGAAGGCCACAGGTTCGAATCCTGTCGGGCGTACCATTCCGCTTCGCGGGTTTCCCGAATCTCAAGTTGATAAGGGGACCATCGCCCGTTCCCTCTCTAATCATTGGTCCACTGGAGTTCGGCGGCTAAAAGCCGCCGCTCCGTTCAAGTCCAACTCCCGCCAGAGGTGGCATCGGACCTGGTGCCCGGAGGCGATTTGCTCCAACTCCGGCAGGTCGTTGCGGCATCGGTCCCGGGCGTGGACGCAGCGGGGATGGAAGGGGCATCCGGAGGGTGGGTTCCGGGGGCTGGGAACTACTCCGCCCAGTTTGATTCTGGACCGGTTCCGGACCCGGGGATCGGGCCGGGGGATCGCATCGAGAAGGGCCGCCGTATACGGGTGTCCGGGACTCGTGAAGAGAGTTTCGGTGGGGGCCGTCTCCATGATCCTCCCCAGGTACATGACGGCGACCCGGTCGCTGACATGACGGACCACCATCAGGTTGTGAGTGAGGAGCAGCATGCCGATCCGGTACCGGTTTTGCAGTTCCAACATCAGGTTGAGGATCTGCGCCTGGACGGAGACGTCCAGGGCCGAGACCGGTTCGTCCGCCACCACCAGGCGGGGCCGGGTGGCCAGAGTTCGCGCGATGCCGATCCGCTGCCTCTCCCCTCCGCTGAAGGCGTGAGGGTAGCGCCGGGCCGCCTCGGGCCGCAGCCCCACCTGCAACAACAGTTCGCGGACTCGTTCCCGGCGGCCCTCCCGGGTGGGGACACCCAGCTCCCCGGCGTGAATGCGCAATGGTTCGCCGATGATCTGCTGAACCGTCATCCTGGGATTCAGGGAGGAGTAGGGGTCCTGGAAGATCATCTGCAGTTGCCGCCGCAAGGGTTTGAGCCGGCGGCGGGGCAGCTTCAGCAGATCGAAGGCTTTATCCTCTTCGGTTCGGAACCAGGCCGATCCGGCCGTCGCCTCGTAGCCCCTAAGGAGAGTCCGGGCCAGCGTGGTCTTGCCGCAGCCGGACTCTCCCACCAGCGACAGCGATTCCCCCTCGCTCAGTTGGAAACTGACATCGGTTACGGCCCGGACCGTACCGCTCTGCCGCTGGAAAGGGCCGGAACGGACCGGGAAGTGCTTGGTCAGGTTCCTGACGTCGAGAAGGATCCCGGGTCTCAATCTCTACTCTCTTTTTCCATCAGGTCGAAGTGTCCGGTTTTGGTACACATTGTCCGTTTTCGGACGGTTTCCCTGCATTTGGGACGGTTCGCCCGGCTCACGGCGCAAGCACAGCACCTCTTGATCCGGCCTCACCATCACCGGTTGCGGTTCCCTGCGATTGCAGGTCCCATCCAGGAATTCCACGCAGCGGGGGTGAAACGGGCACCCGGCGGGCCGCCGGAAGGCGGGCGGCACGGTACCGGAGATGCTGGGAAGCGCCTGCTTCGCGGCGGTGCCCAGACCGGGCATGGAGTTCAGGAGAGCTCGGGTGTAGGGATGTCCCGGCGAGTGGAAGATGCGGTCGACGGGCGCTCTCTCCACCCCTTTCCCCAGGTACATCACCAGGACCTCGTCGGCCATCTCCGCAATCACCCCAAGGTCGTGGGTGATGAGAACGATGGCCATCCCTCTCCGCTTCTGCAGATCCCGCAGCAGGTCCAGGATCTGGGCCTGCGTGGTCACGTCCAGGGCCGTGGTGGGTTCGTCGGCGATGAGGACCCGGGGTTCGCCCGCCAGCGCCTGGGCGATCAGGGCCCGCTGGCGCAGTCCTCCGCTGAGCTGGAACGGGTACAGCTTTGCCCCCTCCTCGGGATCGGGCATGCCTACGGAGCGCAGGACCTCCACCGCCTGTTCCCGGGACCGCCGCCGGTCCACGCGGTGGTGCAGCCGGATGGTCTCCGAGATCTGCTGGCCGATGGTGTGCACCGGACTCAGCGAGGTCATGGGTTCCTGGAAGATGAGGGCGATCTCCCCGCCCCGGATCGAGCGGATCCGGCGTCCCTTGGGGTGCAATCTTGCCAGGTCCGCAGGAGGACCCCCCTGGGCCGGACGGAGCAGGATTCGGCCTTCCACGATGCGTCCCGGATGATCCACGATGCCCAGGATGGACAGGGCCGTGACGCTCTTGCCGCAGCCGCTTTCCCCCACGATGCCCAGCACCTGCCCTGGGGCCAGGTCGAATCCGACGCCGTCCACCGCCCGGACGACCCCTTCCCGGGTAAAGAAATGGGTCTTCAGGTCTTGGACCGAGAGGATCCAGTCCTCAGACATGGACGTCAGGTTCTCCTCGCATAGGGGTCCGCGGCGTCACGAAGGCCGTCGCCCACGAAATTGAAGGCCAGAATGGCTACGACGACGGGAACGGCGGGCGCCAACAGCCAGGGCCTCAGCGCCAGGACTTGCACCTGTTGGGCTCCCTGAAGCAGGATCCCCCAACTGATGGCCGGTGGACGCAGTCCCAGCCCCAGGAAGCTCAGCGAGGTTTCGGCGATGATCATGGCCGGAAGGGCCAGGGTGGCGGTGGCGATGACGTGGCTGGCGATGGCGGGCACCAGGTGGCGCCGGATGATGGAGGCGCGGCCGGCGCCCATCAGTTCGGCGGCCAGGACGTAGTCTTCCTGCCTCAGCACCAGGAATCGGCCGCGAACCTCCCGGCCCAGGCGGGTCCATCCGATGAGGGACAGGATCACGGTCAGGATGAAATAGACGCGGAGCACGCCCCAATCCCGGGGCATGGCGGCGGCCAGACCCAGCCACAGGGGAATGGTGGGAATGGAGAGAAGGATCTCGATGATCCGCTGGATGACCGTGTCGACCGTTCCTCCGTAGAACCCGGAGATCCCCCCCAGCACGACTCCCAGAACCAGGCTCAGGACGACTCCCGCCAGACCGATGGTCAGGGAGGTCCGGGTGCCGTGGACCAGGCGGGAGTAAAGATCGCGGCCCAGTCCGTCCGTGCCCAGTATCGAAAGGGCGTGGGCGTCACCCTCCACGCCCATGAGGTGCAGGCCGGTGGGAAACAGCCCCAGAAACTCGTACTCGTAGCCTCTGGCCAGAAAGCGGACCGGCAGTCTCCGGTCCGGATCGGTGCGGTGGACCCTTCGAAAATTGCGGTGGTCCCACTCCCCGGACACCGCGTGGACATGGAGGTTGAATCCGCTATCGTCCCGGAGGTGGATGGGCTGGGGAGGACGGTAGGCCCGGCCGGCGTCGATTCGGTTCGGATCGGCGGTGGCCAGGAAATCGGCCAGCAGGACCACCAGGTACAGCAATGCCATGAAGATCAGGGCGACCACGGCCAGTTTGTGACGGCGGAAACGCCTCCAGGCCAGTTGCCAGGAGGACGCGGTTTCGAGTTGGGCCCCAAACTCCTCCGGCTCCCGGTTCATGACGTCCCCCGGAACCGGATCCTGGGGTCGATCCAGAGCAGGAGCAGATCGGAGATCAGGGTTCCCACCACGGTGAGCGCGCCCAGCAGGAGCACCAGGGTGCCGGCCAGATAGAGGTCCTGGTCCATGAGAGCCGACAACAGGACCGGCGCCACAGTGGGAAGGCTCATGACCATGGAGACGATGATGCTGCCCGACACCAGGTAGGGAAGCAGGTAGCCGGCCGTGCTGACCAACGGGTTCAGGGCCACGCGCAGGGGGTACCTGAGGAGAAGCCGGATCTCGGACAGCCCCTTTGCCCGGGCCGTGAGGACGTACGGCTTGGAGAGTTCATCCAGCAAATTGGCCCGCAGGATGCGAATCATGTAGGCCGTTCCCCCCATTCCCAGGACCAGGGCCGGCAGCGGCAGATGTTTGACCAGGTCCCAGAGCTTGGCCGCGTCCCAGGGAGCGTCCACGTATTGGACCGAGAGCAGCCCGCCCACGTCCGCATCGAACCAGGCGAATCCCAGGTACATGACCAGGAGGCCGAGCAGGAAGTTGGGCACCCCGACGCCGGCGAAGCAGAGGAGGGTGAACAGGTAGTCTCCCGCCGAGTATTGGCGGATGGCCGAGTAGACTCCCACCGGCAGAGCCACCGCCCAGGTGAACAGGATGGCGGCCAGGGACACGGCCATGGTGAGCCAGAGACGATCGGAGATGATCTCCGAAACCGGCTGTCCCCGAATCCAGGAGACGCCCAGATCGCCCTGGAGCAACCGCCCCATCCAGATCAGATAGCGCTGGGCCGCCGGTTGGTCCAGGCCGTAGCGGACCCTCAGGACCTGGATCTCATCCGGCGGCAGGGGAATCCCCTGGGAGGCCCGGCGGTCCACGTAGGCGGTGACGAAATCCCCCGGCGGGAGCTCGATGAGAACGAACGAGATGATGCTGATGGCCCAGATCGTCAGGGCCGCCTGGAGCAGGCGGCGGCGCAGATAGGCAGCCATGATCGATCATCTCGTGCCGGCCTGCCGGAGGGCGGCGCCGGACGGGGTTTGCAGACGATCCGGATGAGACGCGTTGACCGCTCCCGGACGCAATATTAGCAGCCCGTGGCAAAAGTCGTCGCGGCATTCGACCGTCCCTGCACAGGCGCGGACTGCGTTGCTATGGGCCCACATACTCCCGGTATGCGCGCCGTAAGCGCCTTGTCCGGCGGGCGCAGGAACGGTCTCGGTGCTCGCGGGACTTTCACCACGGACTGCTACTCCTTCCAATACAGCGTCTCCAGGCGGCCCGTGGAAGGGTAGCGGCAATCGTCCCGGGTACAGAGCCGGGCCGGGACGTTGCCCAGCCGCCGGTGGACGAGGCGCACCGAACCGGGCGCCCCGCCAACGGTGCTCATCATCCACTGCTCACGAATGGCGGTCCCCCAGATCTCCCGCCCGATCCGGGTTCTTTCCAGGGCAGTTTGGGTTCGGCCGAACCGATAGAGCTCCTGGGCCCGGAGAATCTGCGGGTCGGTGGGTCTTTTCCCCAGTCGTCCGTTGCTGGAAAACCAGAGGCCGAAAAGGGGGCCGATGGGGGAAATCCGGTCGACGGGAAGGACATACATG
>JAPOYZ010000262.1:6312-11254 GCA_026706325.1 Candidatus Aminicenantota bacterium | reverse complement strand
GGCGATCTCCTCCGGAGAGACGTTGAAAAGCCGTCCCGCCCTCTCCTTGCACTTCAGATAGGTCTCTTCGAACTGCTGCCGGCCATCTTCCCCCCTGGCCTTGCTCCGGAAGAAACGGGCCACGGCGTCCTGATGGCTCTTCAAAACCGGAGTCTCACCCCCGGCGCAAAGATGGACCTGATCATCAAGACCGATGAAGTCGTCCTTGGGCACCAACATCTCGTTCGCTCCTTCCGGCCGGCACGGCGAGAACCCTGGACACTGGAGGCGGTCCGCACCGCCGGCCACTCACTCAAATTATAATGTCCCGGTGCAGGGGCCGGGATACCCGGCATTCGGAGGAAGAAAAGATCCATGTTCATGACCCATCTGGAGTGCGCACGGTGCGAGGCCGTCCACGATTGCGAGCAAAGGGCCCACCTATGCCGATGCGGCGGTCCGCTCCTGGTTCGCTACGACCTGAACCGCGTTCGGGAGGCGGTGCATCCGTCGGAATTCGCAGGACGTGAGCCGAGCCTCTGGCGGTATCGAGAGCTGCTACCCTTGCGCGACCCCGATTCGCCGGTTTCCCTGGGAGAGCCGATGACGCCGCTGTTGAGACTGCGCCGGGCCGGCGCCCGGGTCGGGCTTCCCAGGCTCTACATGAAGGACGAAGGCCTGTTGCCGACCGGGACCTTCAAGGCGCGGGGAGCCGCCGTCGGCGCCTCTCGCGCCCGGGAACTTGGAGTCGAAGCCCTGGCCATGCCCACCAACGGCAACGCCGGGGCCGCCTGGGCCGCCTACAGCGCGGCCGCCGGCATCGAGTGCGTCATCGTCATGCCCACGGACGCTCCGCTGATCCATCGCAAGGAGTGCGCGGTGACGGGTTCAACCTTCTACCTGGTGGACGGCTTGATCAGCGACGCGGGGAAGCTGGTGGCCGGCGGAGTGAAGCGGCACGGCTGGTATGACGCCTCGACCCTGAAGGAGCCCTACAGGATCGAGGGCAAGAAGACCATGGGACTGGAGTTGGCCGAGCAATTCCAGTGGCAGCTCCCCGATGTGATCGTCTACCCCACCGGGGGAGGAGTGGGACTCATCGGCATCCACAAAGTCTTCCGGGAGCTGCGGGAGCTGGGATGGCTGGATCAGCCATTCCCTCGAATGGTGGCCGTTCAGTCCTCTGGATGCGCCCCCATCGTCCGCGCCTGGGAGGCGGGCCGCCGGGAATCGGAGTTCTGGACCGGCGCCCGGACCGTCGCCTTCGGGATCACGGTCCCCAAGGCCTTGGGAGACTTCCTGGTCCTGGACGCCCTTTACGACACCA
Organism: Candidatus Aminicenantota bacterium; assembly: GCA_026706325.1. Classification (GTDB taxonomy): domain Bacteria; phylum Acidobacteriota; class UBA6911; order RPQK01; family JAJDTT01; genus JAJDTT01. The sequence goes on along the minus strand of JAPOYZ010000262.1, from coordinate 9,948 downwards.
ACGGCTGCGCCGTCGAAATCTCGGACGAGGAGATCCTGAAGGCACAACGGCTGTTGGCCAAAAACGAGGGAACCTTCGTCTGTCCGGAGGGAGCGGCCACTCTGGCCGCGGCGCGGAGACTGAATCAATCGGGTTGGATCCGGTCCGGAGAGAGGGTGGTGCTTCTGAACACCGGGTCCGGGCTCAAGTACCCGGAGTCCGTGTCCACTTCACCTCCCGTCCTCGCAGCCGGCGACTCACTGCCGTTCTGAACCGGTCTCTTCCGGCGGAGGAGGCGGGGTTTCGGCGCGAAAGCGTTCCAGCGCTTCCTCTTCGGTCTCGTAGATTTCCAGAAGAGGCAGGAGTTGGCTGAGAGAGAGAACGTGCTTGACCCGGTCGCCCGCCCGCAGGAGCTTCACCGAGCAGTTGAAACGTTTGGCCAGCCTGATTCCGGCGACCAGTTCGCCGATGCCGGAGCTGTCGATCCAGGAGACTCCGGAGAGATTCAACAGGATCTTCTGCCATCCCTCGGCGATCAACTCATCCATGATCTCCCGAAGGATCTGATCCCCGACGCCGGCCACCAGGCGGCCATCCATATCGACGAGGATGACATCCTCCAGGTTTCGGACTTCTACGTGCATTGTCTTTCCGCCAGATTCGAGTACCGATGGGATGAGCGATCGCGCCTCACTTCCATTCGACACTCTTGGGTGGAGTCTCGTTGCACCGCATGCTCGCCGTCCGGCCCGAGGCCAATACGGCGCAGGCGAGTTCTACAGCTGTCCTTTGAGCTTCTTCCCGAGTCGCCCCGGACGCCGTGCGGCAGACGGTCTGGCCACGGAATTCGACACAGACCTCGCAACGGAACTTACGGAGACTCAGGCTGGAATACAGGAGGTAGCCCACAAAAAGGGCTACACCAAGCAGGACCAGGAGCTTGGCAGGAGCAGACATGGGAGATGAGCCTTCGGCTACGGCTCATTCGGGCGACTCTGGTTCCTGCGTCGCCTGAAAGATAGGGAACGAAGCTCAGGAAACCGCACGACCCACGCCAGTCCCACCCCGGCAGAGCGTCGGACTGACGTGAGAATGCGAGATTTCGAGCCGTGGAGGGAAAACCCCTCTATTCGGCCTTCTTGATCGAGGAGGCGGTCAGCATCATCTTTCCGCCCTCTTTGGCTACGGTGCCCTTGGCCTTGACCTTCGTGGATCCCTGGCAGACGTTGCCATGGAACTTCTTGGCAACATCGTTGGCAACCATGTAGTAGGTGACGGTCTTCCCATCCTTCTTCACCTGGATGGCATTCTGACAGGAAGCAGTTTCACCCAGGCCGCACTTGGCGCAGGTGCCTTCACCCGTGATGGTCTTGACGTGGTGGGCGCCCATGACAAGACCGGTACCTACGAGCAGAACGAAGACAGAGGCGAATACGAAGATGTGCTTTTTCATGATTCATCCTTTCTGAGCGTTGGCGCCCGGTTGCGCCTTGGTCTCTGAATTGCCTCACGCGGCGGCCGATTCAGCAACTCCGGCCACCTCCGACAAAGGTTAATCGCTATTGGGAGAAACTTCAACATCAGAATCGCCATTACGTCCGACGTGACATCGGCCGAAGATTCCAAGAATGGGAGAAATCATCGTAGGGGCGACCCTTGTGTCGCCCTCTGCGGGCCGGTCATTGACAGACGAAAGAGGGCACCCACAAGGGATGCCCCTACAGTTTGGCCGACTTGCGAATGGATAGGGCGCCTATTCGTTGCAGTAAATAGACAACTATGGCAAATTATTGCTATGAAATTCGGAGATCTGCTCACAGTAGCACCTCCCAATGGCGTATTCAGAACGGGCCAGATTCTCGCTGGGCAAACCTCTCCTGCTCATGTCAGGCGGCAACTGGGCCGGTGGGTCAAGAGCGAACGAGTCATCCGGTTGAGGCGCGGAGTGTATCTGCTATCCCATCTCTACTCCAAAACTCCAGCTCATCCCTTCGCGGCGGCGAACGCGCTCAAGAAAGCCTCCTACGTCAGTCTACAGTCAGCGTTGGCCCACTACGGCATGATCCCCGAGTACGTTCCGGTCACTACCAGCATCACGACGGGCCGACCGGAAGAGCTTTCGACGCCCATAGGACGATTCCAGTTCCGACATGTCAGCGTCCCACTATTCTTCGGGTTTGGGGAATTGGAAATCGCAAGAGACCAGATGGCGTTGCTTGCGCGTCCGGAAAAGGCGCTGGTCGACCTGCTCTACCTGACTCCGCACAGCGACCGTGTCGAATACCTGCGCGAACTTCGGCTTGAAAGGCCCCGTGGACTCGACCTGGAAGGACTCCACGCCGTCGTTGAGAGGTTTCGATCCGCCAAGATCGAACGCGCCGTGGCGCGGCTCCTGGAACTCTGGGAGAACCAAGGTCCAAGATGAAACCCCTTCTTTTGGAGATCCTCCGGGATCAGCCTGATGATTTCCGCCGGCGCAGCACGGCCCGGGAATACTTGCAGGCGCGAATTCTTCTGGCGCTCCAGGACTCCGGGGCCTTCAGCGACTGGGCCTTTGTCGGGGGTACGGCCCTGCGGTTCCTGTTCCAGCTTCCCCGTTATTCCGAGGATCTCGATTTCTCACTCGCCAAGCCGGGAGAGAATGCTCGATTCGAAAAGCACATGCAGTCCGTCGGCAAGGATCTTGCACTGGAGGGATACGACGTGAAGATCCTGTCCCGCCCGCACCCCCCGGTGGCGACCGCCGCGATAAAGATACGTGGGCTCCTATACGAGATCGGTCTGTCTCCCCATCCCAACGAGGTGTTCATGGTGAAGGTCGAGATCGACACCAACCCTCCCCGCGGTGCGCGCACAACGACGCGCTTGGTGCGTCGCTTCGTCTGGTTGAATCTTCTTCACCACGACCGGCCCTCGTTGCTGTCCGGCAAGCTGCATGCAGTGCTGATGCGCAAGTATACGAAGGGGCGTGACCTGTATGACTTGGGTTGGTACCTTGCCGATCCCACTTGGCCGGCTCCGAACCTGGTTCAATTGAACAACGCCCTCCGGCAGTCGGGTTGGGACGCACCCATCGTCACACCGGCAAACTGGCGCGGGCTGATCAGAAACAAACTGAACACGATTGACTGGGAACAGGCTCTTCGGGACGCTTCGCCGTTTCTGGAACGGAGACAGGACATGGCTCTGATTTCCAAAGACGTTCTCCTGCGGCTGCTGGCCGACCCTTAGACGATCTCCACCCTTGGTCCGAGAGTACGTTTCGGCACAGAGCCTTGGTCCCGCGGTTACGGGATTCTCCCCCGGCTCGTCTGGACCGGACATGGAACCGGTTGTATATTCATTTGAACCAACTCCAAGAAACAGCCGCCTGAGAGCCGATTGCTCAATTGGATTCCTGGGCTGTAGGTACTGACTTTCAAGGAAGGAACGAAATGAGAAGCCATTTTTCTCTAGCGTGTCTCGGTGTATTCCTGCTGACCCTCCTGAAGCTTAACGGAACATCCGAACCTACGAGCCTGCTGGAGATCGGGAACCGCAAACAGCTCTTCATCGACGATTACATGATCCAGAGCCTCAGCAATGCCCAGCAGGTGCTCAACCCAGCCACCAAGTCGGCCAACAATCCTGTCGTGAGGCCCGATCGCCCCTGGGAGG
>JAPOYZ010000262.1:0-6302 GCA_026706325.1 Candidatus Aminicenantota bacterium | reverse complement strand
GTGTCAGCCCCAACGCCAAGGTTCTCAACGACGAGGAGGAGGGCCTGTTCAAGATGGGGAACACAACCACAGATGAATACAAGACCCAGCGCGGGGGCGGAGCGCTGACCGATTACCAATGGACGGACAAGGGCGCAGCCCGGGAAAAGGTGGAAGCGGCCTATCGCTACATAGGGAACCCTGGCCAGTACACTTATCGTCTCTGTTACGCGACCTCCCGCGACGGAATCCACTGGAAAAAACCCGGTCTGGGCAAGGTGGAGTTCAACGGCTCCCGTTCCAACAACATCCTGCCCGAGGACAGCCGGGCTCCCACCTTCTTCGACACCAATGAGAAGGATCCGGCGAGGCGCTACAAGGCGATCCGTCAGACCCGCTCCAGCGATCCGCCAGGCATGCAACTCCACCTCTACTACTCCGGCGACGGCTTCGATTGGACGCCCCACCCGGACAATCCCGTAATGGATACCACACCGGAGCCCGGGCGCTGGGGACCCACGCACTACATGGGATGGGATCCCATCCGAAAGGTGTATGCGGCTCATATCGAGAACTGTCTCCACCGCGCTTGTCCCTTGGGACTACGCATCGTAGGAAGGGCCGAGAGCCCCGATCTGAGGAACTGGAGTCTGCCCCAGAACATCCTGCTGCCGGACGAACGGGATTATGTCGATACCGAGTTCTACAACTTTCCCGTCGTCGCCTACGAGGGAGTCTACATCGCCCTGCCCTGGATCTTTCGGACTACCAACAACCTCCACTACCCCACCCTGGCCTTCAGTCGCGACGGGGTGCACTACGAGAGGAAATTCCGCGAGCCCCTGGTCCGAAACGGGGACCACGGCAGTTTCGACGAAGTGAGCGTCTACTCCTCGGCACCGATCATGCGTGACGGCAAGGTCTGGATCTACTACACGGGCGCCAACTGGAGGGGACCCCAGCAGCTCTTTTTCGCCGGAGATTCGGCGATTCGGGCACCCGGTCTGGCCACGCTTCGGGAGGACGGCTTCGTTTCCATCGACGCGGGAAAGCTTCGGCCCGGGATCCTGCTCACCCACCTCTTCAGCTTTGAAGGCACCACACTCGAGGTGAACCTGGAAGCTGCCCCTCACAACTACGGCGCGGGACGCGCGGTGGTCAAGGTGGAGATCCTGGATCATCAGGTCCAGCCCTTGTCCGGCCTCTCGTTGGATCAATCCGATCCCCTGACCATGACGGGAACGCACCAAGCCAGTTGGCAGGGTCGAAACGACCTCAGCGAACTGGCGGGCCGCCCCATTCAACTGCGCTTCTGGATTCGGAACGCCAAGCTCTTTTCCTTCCAGTTCAAGTAAGGTGTGCCCCGACGCCGCTCCGTCTCGACCGGAGCACGGAAACGGGACCGCCGGGTAGAAAGCGATAGAGTCATCCGGTTGCTCCGGTTCGCCGTCCCACCTTGATTGGACCTCTTCGACCTGCCCCCCACAAAACCCTCCGCCGGTTCCTCTGACTCTCCGAGCAACGTGAGAAGTAAAGGAACGCCCGCCGGTTGACAGGGGTAGGTGCGGGTGTTCCAATTCCACTCCAATCAGAGAGGAGAGCCAGATGCCGGTGGGACAAGGCGACTATCAGTACGAGCCCGTGCGCGATTGGGCCAAGCTCCCGTCGGGTTGGACCTTCGGCTGGATTCCCGCCATCGCCGTCGACAGCCGGGACCGAGTCTACGTCTACAGCCGAAGCGAGCACCCCATGGTCGTCTTCGACCGGGACGGTAACTTCCTCACCTCGTGGGGAGAGGATCTGCTGCACAACGCTCACGGTCTCCGGATCGATGCGGAAGACAACCTTTACTGCACCGAGTGGAAGGGCCACTGCGTCCACAAACTCACCTCCGACGGCGAACTGCAATGGACCCTGGGCACCCCCGGCGTCCCTCGTCCTCCCGGCGCGCCTTTCAACCTGCCCACGAATCTGGCCATCGCCCCGGACGGCTGCCTGTTCGTCAGCGACGGCTACGGAAACGCCAAAGTGCACAAGTTCTCATCCGAAGGCGTGCTCCTGAAAAGTTGGGGTGAGCCGGGCACGGGACCCGGGCAGTTCGACCTGGTCCACGACGTCTGGGTCGATTCCGAATACCTGGTCTACGTCTGCGACCGCTCCAACAACCGGATCCAGATCTTCGACGGCGAGGGAAACTACTTGAGGGAGTGGGCCGATCCATATGGGCCCGACTTCGTCTGGTTCGATCCGGACGAGACCATTTTCGTCGCCGAACTCCGGAAGCGCGTCAGCGTCCTCGACCGGGACGGCCGAGTGCTTTCCCGCTGGGGTGAAAAGGGGGACGGTCCCGGGCAATTCCCAGGCTCCCCCCACGCTATCTGGGGGGGCAGCCGGGGCGACATCTACGTCGGTGAGGTGGGCGTCAACGGCGTCCTGACCAAATTCGTCCGGGTGTGAGGGTCGTCTCCTCCCGGGCCTGCATGGAGAACATCATGACAAGAACAGCAACCCTGCTCTCGGGAATATTGGTTTGCTTCGCCTCCTGCGCCGCACCCGACTCGGAGCCGGCGATAGAGGAGGAGGCGGCCCCCATGTTGAACACCCTGACCGACGAGGAGCGGGCCGAAGGTTGGACATTGCTCTTCGACGGAAAGAGCCTGGATCAGTGGCGAGGTTTCAGGAGCCAGGAGATTCCGGAAGGATGGGAGATCAACGACGACTCCATCCACTACGCGGGAAAGGTCCGGGCCGGGGACATCCTCACCCGCGAACAGTACGGTAATTTCGATTTGCGGCTGGAATGGAAGGTCCTGGAGGCCGGCAACAGCGGCATTTTCTTTCGGGCCAGCGAAGAGTACGAAAGCCTCTGGTACACGGGACCGGAGATGCAGGTTCTGGACGATGCCGGCCACCGCGACGGCGCCAGGCGGGAGACCAGCGCCGGCGCCAACTACGCTCTTCATCCCCCCTCGAAGGACGTGGTTCGAAAGGCCGGCGAGTGGAACCAGGTGGGAATCGTCGCCCACGGCAACCATGTGGAACACTGGATGAACGGCGAGAAGATCGTTGAATACGAGTTGCGCAGCGAGGACTGGAAACAGAGGGTAGCCGCCAGCAAGTTCAAGGATCTCCCCCACTACGGGCTCATGGACGCGGGTCACATCGTCCTGCAGGACCACAGCGACCCGGTCTGGTTCCGGAACATCAAGATCAAAAAGCTGGACTGATCCGTCCCTTCGAACAAGAACAAGCAAAGGAGCGGCGGTTTTCTAACCGCCGAATTCCAGTGTGACAAACTTGGCGACGAAGACTGGGCGATTGGAAATCGCGCCTATTTCCGAGAAGGGGACATCCCCGTCCCCTCGTCAATCGGGTCAAGCGTTGATGACCAGGAGGACCTCACCGGCGAAGATGCGCGGGTTGGTCCGGATCATCACCAGAACACCATCCTGAGGGCTCCGGACTTCCTCCAACGGCGTGCCGTCCAGGTCCCGGATCATTCCCAGCGACTCCCCTTCGCGAACCCGCATGCCCACACGGGCGCCGGAGAAGAAGAGTCCGCTGCTTGCAGACTTCATGGAGACATCCACGTCGCCGTCGCCGCAAAGCCGCAGCGGCTCGTAATCCGCCTCCAGCCCGGCGGCGGGAAGTTTCGCCATGTCAAGAAACGCCAGCAGATTGGCCAGTCCCCGGGTGTAGCAATCCACGTCGTCGGGATGGGCTTGGCCTCCTCCCCGGGCTTCGGTGTACAGGGACGGAATCTCCAACTTCAGGGTCTCGGTCAGGGTGCGGCCGGGAGAGACCTTGGGATGCTCCCAGATCAAAGGGGCTCCGAAGCACTCCGCTGCCGCCCGGGCCGTCTCGGCCTGGCGGCCCAGGGATGCGTAGCCGACGAGAGTCATCATGGCGTTGTTCCGGCCCGCGCTGTGCAGGTCGATATAGAGATCGGCATGCCGGAAGACCTTCTCCAGCATCAGGGTCGCCAGACGCTCGCTCATGGACCCCGAACTGGATCCGGGAAAGATGCGGGCCATGTTGAGGCCATCCACGGGGTTCGCCCGCGTCGCCTGCCAGAACGCCGGAAGCGTCACCACCGGCACGGCGACGAAGGTCCCGGAAAGGTTGGAGGGGTCCAGTGCTTCGTAGATTCGAAAGATGGCCTCCATGCCCTCGTATTCGTCCCCGTGCACTCCGGCCGTCGCCACCAGAGTCTTTCCCTGGCCCGAGGCTCCCTTCACCGCCAGGACGGGGATCGACAGCGAATCGGCATCCAGCCGCGCCGCAATGGCGTCCGAAATCGCGTCCGGGGAAATGGTATCGCCGCAGGTCGTCCGAACGGCACCGGCCAGACGGGTCAGGTCCGGCGCTTCCATCCGCAGCTCGTAGATGTCCTTGCTGGCCTGAGGCAAGTTTTCGAAATCGAATTCCTTTTTACGACTCATTAGCGACCCCTCCTGTTGACAGCCCTTGGCGAGAACGCTTCCGAAACGTATCCTCACATGATTGCGATTTCAACATGGATAGAATCGGAATTGTCGGCATCCACGCGGCAACCCGCGGGACAGCGGACCCAATTGCGACCGAGGAGTGAATCATGCGCGTAACCTGGCTTCGAGTCTTGGCGTTGCTGGCCGTATCTGCGGGTGCGACCGGTCCCTTTATTACCGCGGGGGAGGCCACTTCCATGGAAACCGTTGACCTCGGTTCCCGGCTGGAGTTGTTCACCGACGACCACTTGATTGAGGAGATGGAGGGTGTGGAGATCCGGCTTCACTCACCCTGGTCCGGCGGCAAGGTCCTGGAATTCGATCGTCCCTGGGAGGGGAACACCAGTTGGCAGTTGACCGTCTTCAAGGACGGCGACCTCTTCCGCATGTACTACATGGGCCGCACGGACCCGACCTATGCGAGGAAAGCCGGACTGCGGCAGGACGAGAAGCTCACGCCTGCACATCCCAACTTCCTCTGCTACGCCGAGAGCAGGGACGGAATCCATTGGACGCGGCCCAATCTCGGCCTCTACGAGTTCAACGGATCCACCGAAAACAACATCGTCACCGACACGCCTCAGGGTGCGCCCCTGCTGGACACCCGGCCCGGCGTCGATCCGGCGATGCGCTTCAAGGCGGGGGGCGGAGTTGGAATCAATCCCCGTTTCGGCCAAACCAGGAAACGCTCCGTGGGCCTGGTGCTCTGGGTCTCGCCCGACGGATTGCAGTGGAAGAAGTGGCGGGAGGACCCCCTCTTCGTCACCTCGCTGCCCAACGCCTTCGACTCCGTCAACGTTCTGTTCTGGTCCGAATCGGAGCAACAGTACGTCTTCTACTTCCGCTACATGCTGCAGGACGTCCGCACCTTCGCCCGGACCACGTCCAAGGACCTCGTCGATTGGACGGAGCCGGTCCCCTGCACCTTCAACGGCAACGCCCGGCCGGTGGACCACCTGTACACGAATGCCGCGACACCCTATTTCCGGGCTCCCCATATCTCTCTGGGGTTTCCCAAGCGGTTCCAACCGTTGAGGCAGATCCACGATGACGCTCCCCGGCCCGGCATTTCGGAGACCGTCTTCATGTCCAGCCGTGACGGGATCGACTGGAACGTCTGGCCGGAGGCGTTCATTCGCCCCGGAAGGGAGGAGCGGAACTGGATCCACCGGACCAACAGCACGGCCGTCGGCGTGGTGCCGATCATCAATGACGAGATGTCGATCTACGTGTCCCGAAACTACACCTACCCGTCCGCCTACCTGGAGCGATTCGTCCTGCGCACCGACGGCTTCACTTCCATCAAGGCGCCCTACTCCGGCGGGGAATTCGTCACCAAGCCGTTCCGGTTCGAAGGCAGGGATCTGGTCCTAAACTTCTCGACCTCGGCCGTGGGCAGCATCCGAATCGAGGTCCAGGACCAGGACGGGCAACCCATTCCCGGTTTCACCCTGGAGGAATCCCCGGTCATCTTCGGCGATCACATTCAGAGGAGAATTCGTTGGAGCCGCCCCGGATTTCTGCCCACCGACCCCATGAGATTCGACCGGTTGGCGGAAAGGCCGATCCGGCTCCGCTTCGTCATGAAGGACGCGGATATCTATTCGTTTCGGTTTAAGTGAGCGGTCAGCGTAAGCAACGGGGCCGATATGCCCCTTCGACAGTCTAGCGTAGTAACTCCAAGAGTAGCTAATGTCACTATGGAGAGGGAATCGAAAAAGATCTCAATCAATTGTATGGTCGGCTGCGGAACGTGGCTCACTCTACTGGGCCCTATGGCCCAGGGGCATCCTTCAATCGCATTGAGGGTCTCTACGCACCCAGCGGTATTACTCG
>JAPOYZ010000140.1 GCA_026706325.1 Candidatus Aminicenantota bacterium | reverse complement strand
GGAGCGCCGCCAACATCCAGGACGACCCGGTGGTGAAGTCGAACCAGCGGGGCTACATTTCCTTTGCCAAGACCAACATGCCCCACTCCCGGTCGGTGCAGTTCTTCATCAACTACAAGGACAACGGGAGCCTGGACGGCTACGGCTTTTCTCCCTTCGGCCGAGTCATCGAAGGGATGGAGGTGGTGGACTCCGTCTACAAGGGGTACGGCGAGGGGGCTCCTTCGGGCAGAGGACCGAGTCAGGGGCGGATTCGAGCCGAAGGGAACGGTTATCTCAAGCGGGATTTCCCCAAGCTGGACTACATCAAGAAGGCGACGCTGCTGAACTGAAACTGCAGCCTACCCCCACCCCGCCGTCCCGAACCTCAGCGGCGGGCATCTTGGTATACTTTTTCTCCACGTAAGAAGGAGGTGTGCCGTGTCGGGCGATATGTGTGTAGCCATCGTGGGTGCGACCGGAGCCGTCGGGCAGGAATTCATCCGCCTGCTGGCCGAGCGGCGTTTTCCCGTGGGCCGGCTCAAGCTTCTCGCCAGCCGCCGCAGCGCGGGCAGGACAATTGAATTCCAAGGAATTCCCCACACCGTCGAGGAACTGACGGAGGACAGCTTCCGGGGCTTGGAACTGGCCCTGTTCAGCGCCGGCGCGTCCATCAGCCGGAAGTTCGCTCCTCTGGCCGCCGAGGCCGGCGCCACCGTCGTCGACAACAGCTCGGCCTTTCGCATGACCCCGGGGATACCGCTGGTGGTCCCGGAGGTCAACCCCGAAGCCTTGGAGGGCGTGCAGTTGGGCAATGGCGGCATCATCGCCAACCCCAACTGCTCGACCATCATCATGATCGTCCCGGTGACTCCCATACACCGTGCCGTCGGGGTGCGGCGCATCGTGGTGAGCACCTACCAGGCCGCCAGCGGCGCCGGCGCCGCGGCCATGGCCGAACTGGAGCAACAGACCCGGGAAGTGCTGTCCGGCCGCCCCCCCACCTGTGAGATTTTCCGCCAGCAGTACGCCTTCAACCTCTTCAGCCACGACTCGGCAATCGGCCCCGAGGGGTACAACACGGAGGAGACGAAGATGGTTCGGGAGTCCCACAAGATCTGGGGCGACTCCTCGGTGGCCATCACCGCCACCTGTGTCCGGGTTCCGGTCATGCGCGCCCATGCCGAGAGCATCAACCTGGAGCTCGAGGAGGCCCTCGATGCGGAACAGGCCAGGAGTCTGCTGGAAAACGCTCCCGGAGTCTCGATTCGGGACGACCGCACCGGCAACCGATTTCCGACGCCCCTGGACGCGTCGGGCCGGGACGATGTCTTCGTGGGCCGGATTCGCTCCGACATCAGCCGGTCGGGGAAGAACGGGGTCCACGGGCTGGACCTGTTCGTCTGCGGGGATCAGATCCGCAAGGGGGCGGCCCTCAATGCCGTCCAGATCGCCGAACGACTGGTTGGAGACCGGACCCGCCGCTCAGGCCGGCGCGTCGAGGTGAGCCTCAGCCGATGAGCGCAACTGAAGGCGCGTGGAACCAAGTGGCGTCGCCGACTCGGCGACAGTTGCTGGGGCGCATCCTGGGACTGGGCGCCGCAGGTCTTCTGAGCGGTTGCCGTCCCGCGGCTGAGGAGCCTTCCGATTCCAAATCGAACAGCGAGGACACTATGAAGCTTTCCCTCTCGGCACGCGTGGCCGAATCCTTCAGCTCCAAGGAAAGGGCGGACCTGACCCTGGACCAGATCATCGGCCTGGCTCAGGAGCACGGATATGATGCGATCTGCATGAGAGCCTCCCAGGTGGGCACCCATTCGCCGCCGGAGAGAGTCCGGGAAGCCGCCCGCTCCATCGCCCAGGCGGGCCTGACCGTCTCCATGGTCACCGGCGATTTCGCGGTTCCTCGCAACGACGAGCAGGGGCCCGAGGGCCTCCGCAACATCACCCCCTACCTGGACCTGACCGAGGCGCTGGGATCCGATCTGATCCGGATCTGCATGAAGAAGGAAGAGGACATCGAATGGGCCGCCCGCGCCTCGGATGAGGCCCGGGAACGGGGGATCCGGCTTGCCCACCAGGCGCATTGCGCCAGCCTGTTCGAGACGGTCCAGGGATCTCTGGACACCCTCAAGCGGGTCGGCCGCTCCAATTTCGGCATCATCTACGAACCGGCCAACTGGTTCATCGCCGGCGAGGACTACGGGGCCGAGACCATCCGCCGCCTCGAACCCTGGATCATGAACGTCTATGTTCAGAACCATCTCCTGACTCCCACGGGGGTGACGGTGGTCGAGACCTGGGGACGCGGCGGCGTCGCCGTGGACCACATCGGACTCTGGGAAGAAGGAGGCGTCGATTTCGAAGAGGTCTTCCGCGGCCTCGACGCCATCGGGTATGGAGGCTACGTGACCGTCCACCAGGCCTTCGCCGGCGTTATGCCGGTGGAAGAAGCGGTGGCCCGGAGCGCCCGGTATCTCAAGCCCTTTATGGCAGGCTGAGTCCGTTCCTGCACATCCGGACGTTGCTGGCCACTTGGGTTTCCGAAGGTCCAAGGTACCGGTCTTTTGCTCGCCGCGATCTCCTGATCCGGGTGGGGGATTGTGATATTTTGAACCTGTGATGCAGAAGAAAAAGCTCGGTCATCCCGTGGCCGCCTCCGTTCGAGAACGTCTGGCCGAAGCTTTGCATCTGCAGGCGATGGAGGCAAATCCTCTCCGGTCCGATGAGGTGGCGATGTTCGAGATGTTCGAACGGGAAGAATGGAGCCCCGCCGACCGCCGCGCCTACATCGCACGGCGACTGAAGGACCGCAAGGGTCTTGTCGCGGCCGAATGAGCGATCCTGACTATTGCTACCCTCCCGATTTCACGGTTCTTCGAAACAGGTTGAACATTAGGGATCTCCAAACGCTGGAGTTGGCGGAGCGCCAGTTTGTGGCGCAACGCTTTCTGGAAGCGATTCCTACGGGGGATTTCGACCTTGATCACCTTAAGGCGATCCACCACCATCTCTTTCAGGATATTTACGAATGGGCCGGAGAGGTACGGACCGTAGAGATTGAGAAAGGCGGCAATCAGTTCCAGCCGAGGCGGTTCATCGAGACTGGCATGATGGATGTCCATCGCCGGATTATCGTGGCAACGTATTTTCAGGGGACGACCCGGAAACAGTTTGCCGGCCAAGTTGGGCCAATTCTGGGTGATGTCAATTTCGTCCATCCGTTCCGCGAAGGTAATGGTCGTGTCCAACTCCAGTATGTGAAGCAACTGGCGGAGCGGGCCGGTCATGGAATGGATCTCACGCGGCTGGATCGCGAGGCTTGGATGGAAGCTTCCCGGCGGTCCCATGAGGGAGACTACGATGCCATCAGGAAATGCGTCCACCGGGCGCTGCTTTGAGGGATGAACAGATCGGAAACGCACCAGCGCCGCGTCTGCTCGGCCCTGCGGGTCCGCCACGCTGGTTGCAGCTTTGACGAACATCCAATGGTCGGACTTTTTTTTGAGGCTTACCAGGTCGATCCTCGCCGTGGGAGGGTAGTGCCGGTTTGTGCTCAATAGATACGAACTTGGTGGATCCTGCACCCGACCTGCGGGCGGCGCTGAAGGAGCATTTCGGCTTTCTCTCCTTTCTTCCGGGGCAGGAAGAGACCATTCGCCACACCCTGAACGGCGACGATTCCATCGTGATCATGCCGACGGGGAAGGGAAAATCCCTCTGCTACCAGTTGACCGCCATGTTGCTGGAGGGGGTCACGGTGGTGGTCTCGCCCTTGATCGCCCTCATGAAGGATCAGGTGGACGGACTCGTGGCCCGGAACCTGCCTGCCACCTTCATCAACTCCTCGCTTTCCTGGCAGGAAATGGACCACCGCATCCGGGAGTTGGAAAGGGGGTCGTACAAGCTGGTCTACGTGGCTCCGGAACGCTTCCGGAACCGGCGTTTCATGGAAGTCCTTCAGAATCGGCAGGTTTCCCTGATGGCGGTGGACGAGGCGCACTGCATCAGCCACTGGGGGCACGACTTCCGTCCCGAGTACCTGCGGCTGGCTCCGGTCGTGAGCCGGTTTCCGGAGGCCCGGGTGATGGCCCTGACCGCCACGGCCACGCCTTACGTTCGGGAGGACATCCTGAAACAACTCGGACTGGGGCAGGAAGGCCGTTCGGAGGCCCGGCTTCTGGTCTTTGGCCTGGCGCGGCCCAACCTCCGGCTGATGGTCACGCGGACGGCGAACCACCAGGCCAAGTTGGACCGTGTGATCGAAATCCTGGACGAATGGGAGTCGGGAATCGTCTACTGCGCGACCCGGAAACAGACGGAACGGGTCCATTCCCTGCTGCGGGACGCCGGGAGGAAGACGAGCCTCTATCACGCGGGCTTGCCGGACCAGGAGCGCCAGGCTGTCCAGGATCGGTTCATGGGGAAGGACGTTCCGGTCGTGGTGGCCACCAACGCGTTCGGCATGGGCGTGGACCGGACCGATCTTCGCTTCGTGGTGCACTGGGACCTGCCGGGCAGCGTCGAAGCCTACTACCAGGAGATCGGACGGGCCGGCCGGGACGGGTCTCCGGCGCTTTGCGAGCTTCTCTACAACTACGCCGACGTGCGGACCCAGGAGTTTTTTCTGGATGCCGCCAATCCGGAGCCCTTTCTCCTGGAGCGGACCTGGAGAGTGCTGCGGAGAACCTGTTCCCGGGAGGAACCGCGAGTCCAGCCGTTCACGGCATGGACCCGGGAAATCTCGTCTGAAGCCAGCGACTTGTCGATTCGGACCCTCTTCTCCCTGCTGGAGCGGAGCGAGCTGATCCGGCAGGAGCCGGCCCCGGGTGGGCAGATCGCCATCTCTCTGTTGCAGGACTCCGGCCGTGTCCGCCTGGACCGGGAGGCCTCCTATCTGGTGGAGAAGCGCCGACGCGACCGGAGGAAATTGAGGGACATCCTCGGCTATGTCAATTCGACGCGCTGCCGGCACGGCTACATCCTGGGCTACTTCGGCGACCGGGAGGCGGCCGCCGAGTGCGACAACTGCGATCGCTGCCGTCGCTTCTCGACGGGTGAGATCCGGGAACCGACGGAAGAGGAGTGGGTCGTTCTGCAGAAGGCCCTGAGCTGCGTGGCCCGCATGCAGGGCCGGTTCGGACTGGCCAAGGTGCTCCAGGTGCTGAGGGGATCGAAAGCGCAGGAGATCATGGACCGCGGTCTTGACCGGCTCTCGACCCACGGTCTGCTCACGAGCCACGGGCAAACCTACCTACGGGCCATCCTGGAGGAGCTGATTCGGGACGGGTGCGTCCGCGTCTCTTCCGGTGAGTACCCCGTGGTCTCCATCACGCCCCGGGGCCGACGCGTCATGTTGCGCCAGGACCCGGTGGAGCTCTCCTGGCCTGTTCCGCCCCGAAAGCGGGCCAAGCCCAAGGCCCGGGCGGCGGCGCCCGTGACCGACGACCTGACCTACGATGAAGCCCTTTTCGAGGAACTGAGATCGTGGCGGACGAACCGGGCGCGCGAGGCTCGGATTCCCCCCTACACGGTGCTTCACGACGCCACCTTGAAGCTTCTGGCCGCCGTCCGGCCCCGGCGGCTGGCGGAGCTGGAGAGCATCAAGGGACTGGGTCCGGCGAAGATCGGTCGCTACGGCGAGGAACTGCTGGAGATCGTCGCCGGGGCTCAGGCGGCGCCGTCGTCGAAGACCACCTGACCGCCGAGCACCGTTCGATGGACCCGGATCCCTTCCTCCGTCCATGAGAACTGGACCAGGTGGGCCAGCTTTCCCGGTTCCAGGGCTCCCATCCGGTCGTCCCGGGCCAGGAGCCGGGCGGGATGCAGGCTCGCCATCCGAAGGGCATCGTGCCGAGAGGCCACGCCCATGCGGACCAGGTTGGAGACGCCTTGGCACAAGTGGGCCCCGGCCCCGGCCAGATATGGCGTTCCGGCCAGGGAGATCCGGCCGTTGGCGGCCACCTCCACCGCTCCTCCCGCCGCCGGGTAGGTGCCGGGGGGGAGTCCGGCGGGGGTGACGGCGTCGCTGATGAGGATGATGCGCTCCACTCCCTTGCACCGCAGAATGCACTTGAGAACCGAGGCGGGGAGGTGATGCCCGTCGGCGATGACGCTGCAGTCGAGCCGGTCTCTGGACAGTTGCTCCCAGATGTAGTTGGGATGCCGCGGAAGCAATGAGTGGGCTCCGTTTCCCAGGTGGGTCGAGAGACGGGCGCCGGCCTTGATGGCGGTGTCCAGATCGTGCGCCGAGGCGTTGGTGTGACCGATGGCGACCACGACCCCTGCTTCCGCCAATCGCTCGATGAAGGGGATGGCCCCCTCCAGCTCCGGCGCCAGCGTCACCAGGAGGATTCCGCCTTCGGCGGCTTCCTGCATCCGGAGGAATTCGTCCCACGAGGGCAGCCGGACATGTTCCAGCGGGTGGGCTCCCCGGGGGCCGTCCAGCCGTGAGATGTGGGGACCCTCCACGTGGATTCCCAGGATCGAGCGGCGGGTGAGGGGATCCCGGCAAGCGGCCGTGATGGCCCTCAGGGAATGGAGCATCCGGTCCTGGGAGTGGGTGGTCACGGTCGGCAGGAAAGCGCCGACCCCGGCCCTCCACTGGCTTCGGACCACCCTCGCCACCGATTCCGGCGAGGTCTCCGCTTCATTGAACCCGTAACCGCCGAAGCCGTTGAGCTGGATGTCCAACAGGGCCGGAGCGATCCAGGGTCCGGGCCCGGCGCGATTCTCCGACCGAACATCGGCGATGGTCTCACCCGTCACGCCCACGGAGATGGATCGCCCGGTCCGAACGTCTCTTCCTTCATAGTGGGTGGCTTCCATGTCTTCCCGTCTCCCTCCCGCCGGTCACCGGCAGTTGATGAGTCCGCTTCCCGCCACCGGCCGGCAGACGTAGGCCTCGACCTCCAGGCCCTGGGCCTCACGCCAAGCACGGGTCAGATGTCTCAGCGTCCGCTCCACCGCCTCGGTTCGGACCAGGATCATGGCGCAGCCCCCCAGGCCCGCACCTGAGAGTTGAGCCCCCACGACCCCCGGCTGGGCACAGGCCAGATCCACGATCCGATCGATCTTGGGCGTGGAGCAGGCATAGCTGCCTGGCTGCATCCAGAGGCGGGCGCTCTCCCTCCTGGCGGGATCCGGGGAGAAGGAGTCCCGGACCAGGCGGTCCAGATGCAGGTCGCCGCAGGCGGTGGAATGAGGACGGGGCCGGTCCTGGTCATGCCGGACGATGCGGTCGCCGTCGTGGCTGACCCGCATCATTTCTCCGATCCGGGCGAACCGGCGGTCCTTCAGCAGCCGGGAGAACCGGTCGCTGCGCCGGCACTCGGTGACGCCGAAGAGAGCGACTCCCCTCAGGGGATAATTCCCCAGGTCGTCGTGAGTCGAGAAGATCTCCTCGACTCGTTCGGTCTGGTCCTGCAACTGCTTCAAAATGCCGCGGCGGCCGGTCTGCTGGGGCAACTGTTTCAGCAGGCGGTAGATCTCGGCCTGAGACAGGCCCAGCTTGCCGGGGTCCAGGTCCCTGAGGTGCTTCATGGCTCCCAGGAAGGAAGCGTGCTTGCGCAGCAACATCTCCGCCAGGTCGTAGCAGGCCACCCGGTGATTGAAGGTGTGCCTGGCCTCGTGGCTCTTGGATACGGCGGCCTGGCTGTTGGCGATGATGACCGACAGCTCCCGGGGCAGGTCGATGGTCTCTTCGATCCGGAACGGAAAGAACCCGATCTTGCTGACCTTGTCCTTCTCCCCGCCGCGAATGGCGGCCTGGTCGGCGATTCCGCCGCGGGACCCGACGAACCATTCCCCCTCGCCGCAAAGATCCACGAATTGCCGGGTGCTCAGAGCCAGTTGGTTGAGGGCCACCGACGCCTCCGCCATGGCCACTACCAGAGCCGAGCTGCTGGAGAGGCCGGCGCCCAGGGGGATGTCCCCCCAGACGACGCAGTCCATTCCCCGCAACCTGCGGTGAGGGTAGGCGTGCTGGAGCCGCAGCACGGCGGCCCGGGCGTAGTTGCTCCAATCTCCCCGTGACACGCTGAGAAACTGGTTGACGGTGTAGGAACTGATGAAGTCCATCCAGGCGAGCCAGTCGGTGTCGGGCAACAGATCGCGGATGCGAAAGGTCCTGTCGGGAAATTCGTCCGAAGAGAGGTGCCGAAGAGTGATGCTGTCGTCTTCCCGGGGAGAGGCGGCCAACAGGATCTCCCGGTTGATGGCCATGGTGTTCACGTACCCGCCCCGGTGGTCCACGTGCCGTCCCATGAGGTTGAGACGTCCCGGAGCCCGCGCCAGCACCACGGGGCGCGCCCCGCCGTGGCTCTCGACGAAACGTTCCAGCAGGCGCCGGCAGGCGCGAATGCGCTGCTCCAGGAGGACTCCGCCGGAGCCGTATACCTGCGAGAGAGACCGCCGCAGGGACGGGGGCTTCCGGTTCAGGATCTCCAACCACTCGCCGGCCGGTTTCAGACGGCTCGGGTCGATCTGCGGGAGAGGCTCCGCGGGACCCTCGCCATGAGGCTTGCGCCGGCCCAGCGTCTCCTCGATCCGGAGCAGCTCCTCCGGCGTGTTGAACCCCATGAGATCCTGTGGGTCGGCCACCTCCAGCACCGAAGTGGCGCCTCCGTTGGCGGAAACCTGCTCCACCGTGTCCGTCAGGTAGAGTTCCTGCTGGGCGTTGTCGGCCGCGAGGGCCGCCAGGGAAGAGTGCAGGGATTCGGCTCTGAAGAGATAGAGGGAGGTGTTGAGCAATCGGCTTCCGGACTCGATCCCGGCGGCGGACATTTCCGTTCCCCCGACCGCGATGGGGATCCCGGTCTCCGACGAGCGGTGGATGTCGGCCACCTCGACCACGGCCAAAGGTCTCGATTCCGAGTTCAGCAGGATCCGGCCGGCGCTGCTTTCCGTCTCCTTGGGGAGAGCCGCGAGCGTCAGGTCCGCGGCTTCCGACCGGTGGCGTTCCATCAGGTCCCGCACCACCTGGGCCTCGATGACCTTGTCTCCCATGGTGATCAGGACGTCGCCGCCGGCGCGCCGGTCGCGTAGGACCCGGGCGGCGCACCCGGCCGCGTGCCCTGTCCCCAGCGCTTCGGGCTGGTAGGCGAAGGAGACATCGGGGTGGACCCGGGTCACCGTCTCCATGACGTCGACGGCCCGTTGGCCCACGACCAGGAGAAAATGCTTCAGTCCGGCGGACTTGAGAGTGTCGATGATGCGGACGATGGCGGGGACTCCGGCGATGGGGAAACAGACTTTGTGGTGCCGGGAGGAGCCCATGCGCCTACCGTGTCCGCCGCAGAGAATGACGCAGGTGGTCTCCATCTCGCGTGGTCTTGCCGCCGAAATCCTACCAAGGTGGAGCGGCGGCTTTCCAGCCGCCGGCGCGTTGGGGCACCCCTTGCGGGCGCCCTCCGCGGCTTGCCGGGTCGATTGACTCTCGGCGGGGTGTCCCTCAAAATTTCGGGGTACGGCGGGACCGGCTCCGGTTCCCGTTCAACAGAAGAGAGGTGGATTCATGTCGAATGGAAGCGGTGGGCGAAGGCTGTTTCTGGGATGTTTCTTTGCGCTGGTGGCCACCGCGTTCGGATTCGTGGTGCGGGCCATGATCCTGGATGACTGGCGGGCCCAGTTCAATCTCAGCGGAGAGCAGATCGGGTACCTGGTGGGAGCGGGACTCTATCCCTTCGCCATCTCCATCATTCTCTTCAGCCTGGTGGTGGACCGGATCGGGTACGGAGTCTCCATGGTGATCGCCTTCGCGGGTCACCTGGCGTCGGCCGTGATCACCATCTTCGCCGGAAACTTCGCGACTCTGTACCTGGGCACCTTCCTGTTCGCCCTTTCCAACGGGATCGTCGAAGCGGTGATCAATCCCGTGGTGGCCACCATCTACGACAAGCAGAAAACCCACTACCTGAGCGTGCTCCACGCCGGCTGGCCCGGAGGCCTGGTCCTGGGCGGCCTCCTGGCCATGACCCTGGGAACCGGGGACACGCTGGGAGGGGTTTCCGGCAATCTGTGGCAGTGGAAGGTGGGCCTGGTGGTGATTCCCACCCTCCTCTACGGGTTCCTGTTGCTGGGCCGGAAGTTTCCCGTTCAGGAGCGGGTGGCCGCCGGAGTCCCCTACCTGGACATGCTCCGGGAATTCGGCGCGGCGAGCTGCCTGATCGTCTGCTATCTGCTGGTGCAGGGACTGGACCAGATCCTGCTGGTCCACCAGAGCGCGCTCGAGCCATGGATGAAGGTGGTGCTGGTCGTGGCGCCGACGGCCGCGTTCGTCTACTTCGTCCGCTCGTTGGGACGGCCCATGTTCGTCTTCCTGATGCTGATCATGATGCCCCTGGCGACGACCGAACTGGGAACCGACAGTTGGATCGCCGACCTGATGAGTTCCGTGCTGGCCAGTCCCGACGCCGGCGCGCTGGTCCTGATCTACACGTCCCTCATCATGTTCGTCCTTCGCTTCTTCGCGGGCCCCATCATCCACCGCATCTCCCCCTTGGGCCTGCTGGCCGTTTCGGCCCTCATCGCCGCCGCCGGCCTTTTCTGGTTGTCTTCCGCCGGCCAGGCCGCCTCCGTGATTTTCCTGGCCGCCACGCTCTACGGCGTGGGCAAGACCTTCTTCTGGCCGGCGACCCTGGGAGTCGTGAGCGAGTCCTTTCCCCGCGGCGGGGCATTGACCCTGAACGCCATCGCCGGGGTCGGGATGCTGGCGGTGGGGGTCCTGGGCGGACCCCTCATCGGCACCTTTCAGGACCAGGCGTTCGATCGCCTGATGAAACAGGAAGACCAGGCCCTGCATGCCCAGGTCATGACCGAGAAGCTGGGGCTTCTGGGCCGGTACAACGCCTTGGATCAGGCCGCTTTGGGAAATCTCGACCAGGAGAACCGGGAGCGCGTCGGCGAGGTGGTGGTGATCTCCAAACAGGGAACGCTGGCCAGGATCGCCGTGCTTCCCCTCGTCATGCTGGCCTGCTACCTGATCCTGATCGCCTATTTCCGTTCGCGGGGGGGCTACAAGCCCGAGTCCATCGGTTCGTCAGGAACCTGACGGGACACCGGGCTTCCGTGGTTGTTCGCTCCTGTTTCCGTCCGGCCAGCCGGACCGCGCAGTCCCCTGTGTTAAAATTTTTGCAAGCCGTCGCCGGGTGTGACAGGCGCGGTCCGGCGGAGTGTGAGTTCCTGAACGAGGGGATTGGCCGGGATCTTTCGAGGAGTTCCATTGCTGCTGCGAACGGGTCTGATCTTGTCGCTCTTCCTGTCGGTGGGCGCCGCCGTCCCCGACCCGCAGCAGATTCTGCAAAAGGATTTTTCCAATTG
>JAPOYZ010000386.1 GCA_026706325.1 Candidatus Aminicenantota bacterium | reverse complement strand
AGCGGGACCTGTTGTTCCCCGAGGTCCAACACCTCCAGACCATCGTCGAGAGGAAAACGACGGTGCCGATTCTTGGCCATGTTCTTCTTGAGACCATCGGGAACAATATTCTTCTCACCGCTACGGACCTGGATGTCTCTTTGCGCTGCCGCTGTGAAGCGCAGGTGCGGGTGGGCGGTGCCCTGACCATTTCAGCGAGGAAGCTCTTCGAGATCGTCCGCCTCGCTCCGCAAGATTCCGCTATCCACATCAAGTCCATCGGCGAGGGAGACTGGGTCGAAATCGGCTACGGCCGGTCCCGCTTCAAGGTGGCGGCCCTGGGGAGGGGAAACTTCCCCGAGATCGGCGAGGCGGAAGGTCAGGTCATTCGCATGGGCGCGGCTATGGTTCGCCATATGATCGGAAGCTGCGTCTTCGCCGTCACCCAGGAGGAAAGCCGGTATACTCTGGGGGGCGCGCTGGCCGTGATCACCCCTTCCAATCTGTCCCTGGTCACCACGGATGGGCACCGACTCGTCATTGTGCGGCGGACAGTCGAACTGAACATCGACCAGGAGGAGCTTCGGGTCCTGATTCCCAAGAAAGCGCTGGTCGAATTGATGAAGTTGCTCAGTGAAACTGACGGGGACATCGAGTTCAGAAGTGGAGAGAGGCGCATCTCGTTCGGAATGGGCCGGCGGCTCTTGATCTCCCGCATCCTGAGCGGCGAGTTCCCCAACTACAAGATGGTCATACCGCAAGGAAACGACCTGGACGCAGATTTGGGCACCTCAGGTTTCACGGCGGCCCTGAGGCGCGTCGCGGTGGTGGCGGACCGGGATACGCGGGCTGTCGAGTTGAGCCTCAACGAGGGACAGGCCAAACTCGCCTGCGAGAATGCGAATGGGGAGCGGGCCGCCGAAGCGATGGAGACAAGTTACGAGGGGACACCGATCGTGATCGGTTTCAACGTGGACTACCTGTTGGACTTCGTCAACGTGGTCGACAGCGAGCAGGTGCGCATCTCGCTCAAGGACTCGGATACTCAGGGTCTGCTCCAGCCCATCAGTGCGCCCGACGCCGACGAATCGGACTCGGCCGACGATTACAGGATCCAATATGTCGTCATGCCGCTGAGCCTCTGATTAGTACCCTCCTCCCGGTGCATTTGCGACACATGAACCGGGTATAATTGGAGGTGGTCCAAGCTGACGGGACCGTCTCTCGTGAGCGGCGCCGGAGCCCCGCGTGAATTCACCACGGACGAGGATTCGAGATTGACGAATCAACTGCAGCCGGTCGATCAGGCTCAAGAGTCCGCTGCCTACACAGCCAAGAAGATTCGCGTCCTGGAAGGTCTCGAGGCGGTTCGGAAACGGCCGGCCATGTACATTGGCTCAACCGGACCGGATGGACTCCATCATCTGGTTCAGGAGGTGGTGGACAATTCGGTCGACGAGGCCCTGGCCGGTTTCTGTGACCGGATCCACCTGACGATCCACCTGGATGGTTCCATCACCGTCGAGGACAATGGCCGGGGTATTCCCGTAGACATCCATCCTGAAAAGCAGCTTCCGGCCGCTGAGGTCGTTTTGACCACCCTGCATGCCGGCGGCAAATTCGACCACGACAGTTACAAGGTGTCCGGCGGTTTGCATGGCGTCGGAGTTTCGGTCGTCAATGCGTTGTCGCTGCACCTTGAGTTGGAAGTCTGCCGCGGCGGTTACGTGTATCGGCAGTCGTACATCCGCGGCGTGCCGACGGGCGAGTTCCGGAGGGCCGGAAAGACGAGGCGCCGGGGGACCAAGGTCAACTTCAAGCCGGACGACGAGATCTTCGAGACCATGACCTTCAACTACGAGACGCTGTCGCGGCGGATGCGCGAGTTGGCGTTTCTGAACCCGGGCCTGGCCATCGAGATCGAAGACTGCCGCTCCCATGCTCTGGACCGGGAAATCGGCGCTGGCCCTGCTGGCGATGCCGGGGAAGCGAAGAAGCAGCGCTTTCTGTACAAGGGAGGGCTGTCCGACTTTGTCCGGTATCTGAACAAGAACAAGACGACGCTGCACCGCAAGCCGGTCCACGTGAAGGCGCGCCGGGGGGACAACGAGGTCGAGGTCGCGCTCCAGTACAACGACGGTTACAACGAGAGCCTCTTCTCCTTCGTAAACACCATCAATACGCCGGAGGGGGGCACCCACATGGTGGGGTTCAAGGCGGCGCTCACCCGCACCATCAACGCCTATGCCTCCAGCAACAGGCTGCTTCGCGATCTGAAGAAGAACCTGTCGGGCGAGGACGTCAGAGAAGGGCTCGTTGCCGTCGTCAGCATCAAGATTCCGAACCCCCAGTTCGAGGGCCAAACCAAAGCCAAGTTGGGGAACAGCGAGATCAAGGGGATTACGGAGGCGGTGTGCAATGAGGGCCTCAGTCTGTTCCTGGAGCAGAACCCCACTCTTGCCCGCCGGATCGTGAACAAGGCGACGGACGCGGCGCGGGCGCGGCAGGCCGCCAGGAAGGCTCGTGAGCTGACTCGGCGCAAGAGTGCTCTCGACAACCTCTCCCTGCCGGGCAAACTGGCCGATTGCCAGGAGCGGGATCCACGCTTTTCGGAGATCTTCATCGTCGAGGGAGATTCGGCGGGCGGGTCCGCCAAGCAGGGGCGCAACCGACGGTTTCAGGCGATCCTTCCCATCAAGGGCAAGATCCTGAATGTGGAAAAGGCCCGGTTCGACAAGGTGCTGAGCAACCAGGAGATCGTCACCATGATCTCGGCCATCGGCGCGGGCGTGGGCAGCGCCGATTTCAACCTGGCCAAGCTCCGGTACCACAAGATCATCATCATGACCGACGCGGATGTGGACGGAAGCCATATCCGCACTCTGCTGCTGACGTTTTTCTTCCGGCAGATGTCCGAGCTCATCCGGAACCGCCACGTCTACATCGCCCAGCCGCCCCTGTTCCGGATTCAGCAGGGGAAGAAGGAAGCCTATCTCCAGAACGAGCGGGATCTGACCCGGTTCGTGCTCGGCCGGGCGACGGACGGAATTCGGATCGCCCCGCCGCAACCGGGCGGCCGACTCGGAACTCTCGAAGGAAAGGAACTGATCGGGCAGCTTGAGTCCCTGATGGAGTTTCAACAGCGTCTCGAAACGCTCAGCCGCCGCTACGATGGAAATGGCGTGGTGGGCGAGTTCCTGGATTTTTTCAGCAGCGTGTCGGGGACCGAGGCCTATGAGGCGGTGGCCCGCAGGGTCTTCCGGAATGGATCCGAATTGGCGGATTTGGCGGCGCGTTTCCGGAAATTGGGCTTCCACGCCGAGACCTCGTTCAATGAGGAGCGGCGTTTCTACGAACTGCATCTGCGCAACGGACATTCCGAAGGCATGGTCCTGAACCACGACTTTGCCGTTTCGGGCGAATGCCGGCGATTGGCCCGGCTCCGCCGGAAGGCGGATATCCTGGAATACGCCCCTTTCCTGGTACAGCACCAGGCGTCGGACACGGCGAAGGGCCCGCCCAAGGAGACGATGCTGTCCACCGCCGCGGAACTGATCGAGCACTTCGTGTCTGCCGGCAAACGAAAGCTGGGCATTCAGCGCTACAAGGGGCTGGGCGAGATGAACCCGCACCAGCTTTGGGAAACGACCATGGACCCCGACACCAGGACGTTGTTGCGGGTAGACATCGAGGACATGGTCGAGACGGACGACATCTTCAATGTCCTCATGGGCGGACACGTGGCGCCGCGGCGGCAATTCATCGAGGACAACGCACTGAACGTCAGGAACCTGGACGTTTAGGCGCATGCGGTGGGGCCGGCGCCCCGGAGCCTCAGCGTTTCTGCCGTGACCGCCGCGCCGCGCCTTTCCCCAACCGGACGCTGCCTCGTCCGCGCATCGTGATCTTTCGAGAGTCTGTGATCGGAGGAACGAGTCGATGAGAGAGTACCAGGGCCGGGAGATTCCGGTCGCCATCGAAGCGGAGATGAAGACCTCCTACCTGGACTACGCCATGTCGGTCATCGTGGGCAGGGCCCTGCCGGATGTCCGGGACGGCTTGAAGCCGGTCCACCGGCGCATCCTCTACGCCATGAGCGAGTTGAAGAACACCAGGAACCGCCCCCACAAGAAGTCGGCGCGGGTCGTTGGCGAGGTGATCGGAAAGTTCCATCCCCACGGCGATGCGGCCGTCTACGACGCCCTGGTCCGGATGGCGCAGGACTTTTCCATGCGGGAGATGTTGATCGACGGACAGGGGAATTTCGGGTCCATCGACGGGGACTCTCCGGCCGCGATGCGGTACACCGAGGTCCGGATGGCGCAGATCGCCGGGGAGATCCTGGCGGACATCGAGAAGGAGACCGTCGATTTTCAGGCCAATTACGATGAGTCGTTGGAGGAGCCCGAGGTGCTGCCGGCTCGTTATCCCAACCTCCTGGTCAACGGAGCGTCCGGAATTGCCGTGGGAATGGCAACCAATGTTCCTCCTCACAACCTTGCTGAAGTCATCGACGGACTGTTGCTTCTGCTCGACCGCCCGGAAGCGAGCCTCGCGGAGCTCATGGAGCTGATCCCAGGCCCCGACTTTCCGACTGCGGGGATCATCTCAGGCCGCAATGCCATCCTCAGGGCGTATGCCACGGGCCGCGGCATCATCCAGTTGCGGGCCAAGGCCGCCATCGAAAAGGTGGGAAAAGACAAAGAGGCCATCATCGTCGATGAGCTTCCCTATCAAGTCAACAAGGCCAAACTCATCGAGACGATTGCCGCATTGGTGCGAAGCAAGAAGGTCGAGGGGATCAGCGACCTGAGAGACGAGTCGGATCGAGACGGGATGCGGGTCGTCATCGAGCTCAAGCGGGGGGAGCAACCGCAGGTCGTCCTGAACCAACTGTACAAATTGACGCCGATGCAGAGCTCGTTCGGGATCATTCTTCTGGCATTGGCGGGAGGGCGCCCCCGAGTACTCACCCTCAAGGAGACTTTGAACCACTTCCTGTCCCATCGCAGGATCGTCGTGCGGCGGCGGACGCAGTTCGACCTGAGAAAGGCCGAGAAACGGGCGCACATCCTGGAGGGGCTCGCCAAGGCCCTGGATCACCTGGACCTGGTGATCGCGCTGATCCGGGGATCAAGGACGCCGGCGGAGGCCAGGACGCAATTGATGGAGCGCTTCGAATTCACCGAAATTCAGGCGCAGGCCATTCTTGACATGCGGCTGCAGCGGCTCACCGGCCTGGAGCGGGACAAGATTCTGGAGGAGCTGGAGCAGATTCGGCGCCGCATCGCGCAACTGAAGAAGATCCTCACCCACGAGGCCGAGCTTCGGCGGGTGATCCGAGGCGAACTGATGGAGATTCAGGACGCGTACCACTCGCCGCGGCGCACCGTGATTCTGGACGAGGCCATCGACCTGACGGTTGAGGACCTCATCGCCGAAGAGCAGGTCGTCATCACGGCCACGCATGGCGGCTACATCAAGCGGACGGCGCTCCACATCTACCGCAGCCAGCATCGCGGCGGCAAGGGCCGCATCGGCATGTCCACCCGGACCGCCGACGATGTCGTCGACTATCTTTTCGTCGCCTCCACGCACAGTTACATCCTCATCTTCACGAACCAGGGGCGGGTCTATTGGCTGAAAGTGTATGAGATTCCCGATGTGGGGGCCGCCGGCAAGGGGAAGCCGATCGTCAACCTGGTCAAGTTGGAGCGGGGCGAGAAGGTGGCGGACATGATCGCCGTGCAGGACTTCAAGACTCCGGGATTCATCGTCATGGCGTCGCGGCGGGGACGAGTGAAGAAGACGGCGCTGGCGGCGTACTCCAACCCGCGGGTGAAAGGAATCATTGCCTGCTCCGTAGAGCGGGGGGACGAACTGATCGTGGTGAGCCGGACCAGCGGAAAGGACGACATTCTTCTTTGCACGGAACGGGGCAAGGCCGCGCGGTTCTCCGAACACCAGGTTCGGGAGATGGGACGTGTCGCGCAAGGGGTGTGGGGCATACGCCTCAAGCCGGGCGACTCAGTGGTGAGCATGGGCGTTATTCGGGAAGGCCACGAGAGCATCTTGGCGGTGACTGAACATGGTTTTGGAAAACGCACGCCCGTCGTCGAATATGCAACGAAGGGGCGCGCGGGACAGGGTGTGATCAACATCAAGACTACCGCTCGCAATGGCAAGGTCGTAGGAACCTTTCCTGTCGGGCCGGGGGCCGAGTTGATCATTATCACCGGAAAAGGGAAGATCATTCGCTTGGGGGCCGATACGATTCGGATGACGGGTCGCAACGCTCTGGGCGTGAAGCTGATGGATTTGGGGGATGGGGACACGGTTGCCGACGTGAGCCTGGTGGCCCCGGGGACCGGCAGCCTGGAATCGGAGGGCGCGGAATGAGATCCGCCGTCCCCTGGCTGGTCCTCGTCTCGGCGGCCGCAATTCTGTTTCTCTACGGCCATGACCGGGCGGGGGCGGAGTTCGAGAGGGCGCGGGAAATGTGGCTCGCCGGCGAGTACCGGCCGGCGGTGCGAGCCTACGAAAAGATCCGCCGGCACTACCCCGACAGCCGGCATGCTGCGGAAGCCCTCTGGGAGATCGCCTCCATCTACTATTCCCATCACTACGACCTGACGGAGGCCCGCGAGCGCCTTGAGGAGTTGCTCGCCCTCTATCCCGCCAGCCCCCGTGTCAACGACACGCTTCTTCGCTTGGCGGAAATCCACGAAGCGGGAGAGGCCGACCTGGCCACGGCCGTGAACTATTGGTCCCTGGCCCTGGACAGGCAACTGCCCCCCGAGGACCGAAGGGAAATCCTCTACAAGCGGGGCCGTGCGCTGCTGAAGCTGGAACAGCTTGACGAGTCGGAGCGCGACCTGCGCGCGGCGGCGGGTGACGCATCGGACCACCTGTCACAACAGGCGCATGTCTGTCTCGGCACCATCGCCCAGATCAGGGGAGACCACCAGGAGGCGGTCCGTATCTTTGAGAAGACGCGGGAGCTGGGACGCTGCGGCGAATGCCTGCTCCAGTGCCGTCTCAGCATGATCGAGAGTTTCGAATACACGGGCGAACTGGACAAGGCGATCGAGATCGCAGGAGTCCTGGACAAGACGGGCTACCCAAAGGCCGTCGAGCTGATTGTCCGGCTCCGTCAGAAACGGGATTTCTACGCCGACAATAAATAGGCTCTTGCCGGACTCGCCCGCATCGCTTGGCGCCCGGGGCCCGTCTCCGTTGACACGAGGGCCGAGGCGGGACTATATTGGCGCCTCCGGGAAAGGTGGAACGAAGTGGCATACGTTTTCATTCATGACGGTGAGCCCCTGGAAAGCGCGCTGAGGCGCTTCAAGCGAAAGGTGCAGCAGGAAGACATCATCAAGGATGTCAAACGCCACTCCTACTATTTGAAACCGGGCGAGAAGCGGCGCCTCAAGCAGGCCTTGGCCCGGAAGAGAGCCCGGAAGAAGTTCATGAAGCAGCAGCGTACCAGGTAGTACGCGCTCATCGGATCCGGATCTCCCCACCTGCCCGTTACACGCCCCTGACCGGTTCTCCCGGCCGGCGTCCAGCTATTCTCTCAGGGATTGACGCAGCGGATCGCCTTCCAATGGCCCAGGAAGTCGATGGGCATTTCCGATTCGATTTCCAGCCCGCACTCGCGCATCAACTCTTTTCGATCCAGATCGGTCCGGAAGCCGATCCGGTAGCAGAGAGGGGAAATCAGCGCCTCAAGAGACCCGAGAACGGGATTCTCGTTGCGGAAGTGGTTCAGAAAGACCAGGTATCCACCCTTTTTGCAGACCCTCTTCATTTCTTCGATCACCATCACCGCGTCCGGGACTGCCGAGACGAAATAGGCGGCGAGGATTCGATCGAAGCTGCCGGCGGGAAAATCGAGCCTGGTCGCGTCCATCTTGAGCAACTGGACATTTTCCAGGCCCAATTCCTTCGTCCGGCGGCGTGCCTGCTCCAACATCTTCCCGGACAGGTCGACACCGGTGATCTGGATGTTTTGCGGGAGCATCGGAAGGGAGAGGCCGGTTCCCACGCCGACTTCCAGAAGACGGGATCCCGGCGCCAGGTCCAGCAGGAGCGGGGCTATTTCCCGTCCGCTACGGAAGATGGGCCCGAACAGGAGATCGTAGAAACGGGAGTACCGGTTGTAAACCTTCTCGATGTGTTCGACATCGGCATTCACAAACAGATCCCCCTGTTGCGCGCCATTGTAGCACTATCCCCGCCGGAGGGCGGAACCGGGCTGTGCTATGATCAAGCCGTGTCCCCAAGCCGGACAAACTCATTGGACGTTCTTATTCAAGAGGCTGAGATCCGGCAGCGGGTCGCCCAGATGGCCCGGCGCATCGAGGCCGACTACCGGGGCCGGGAACCGCATTTTGTTGGAGTCCTCAAGGGAGCGGCGATATTTCACGCCGACCTGGTCCGGGAGTTGACCCTTCCCCTGACCATCGATTTCCTGTCGGTATCCAGCTACGGCTCCGGCACGGCGTCGGTGGGCCCGTTGACACTGGACAAGGACCTGGAGGATGACATCAAGGGCAAGGACGTCGTCCTGGTTGAGGATATCGTCGACACGGGGCGGACCGCCTCCTTTTTGTTCCGCTGGCTGCCGAAGCGAAAACCGGCTTCCCTGAGGCTCTGCGCGCTCTTGTCCAAGCCGAGCCGCCGGGAGTTTCCCGCCAGCCCCGACTACGTCGGCTTCGACGTTCCCGACCGGTTCGTTGTCGGCTATGGCCTGGACTACAATCAGATGTATCGCAACCTGCCGTATATCGCGGCCCTCCGGAGTCCGAACGAGGAGCCGTCCATCGCGCATTCGGAGCACACCGCCACAAGCGAACCGTGAGACCGTCCAGGCCTGGAACAGGGCCTGCGAGTGAGGAGAACCTGAGATGAGCGATAGAGAAGGAACCATATCTGCATTGATGACGGAGGATCGGAGGTACTCCCCAGCCGCGGAGTTCACCGCCCACGCCAACTGGAGCGATCCGGAGGTCTATCAACGGGCATTGGAGGATCCGGAAGGTTTCTGGAGCGAAATGGCCCGGGCCATCGACTGGTTTGAACCGTGGGACACGGTTCTGGAATGGGACCCGCCGACCACGAAGTGGTTTCTGGGAGCCCGGGTCAACGTCTCCTACAACTGCGTCGACCGGCACCTTACGACGTGGAGAAAGAACAAGGCGGCCATCATCTGGGAAGGCGAGCCCGGCGACACGCGGGTCCTGACTTTCCAGGACCTGCATCGCGAGGTCAATCGTTGCGCCGCCGCCATGAGGCGGTTGGGCGTCCAAAAGGGAGACCGGGTAGCGCTCTATCTGGGAATGGTTCCCGAGCTCCCGATCGCCATGTTGGCCTGCGCGCGGCTTGGGGCGCCCCACACCGTCGTGTTCGGCGGCTTCAGCCCCGAGTCGCTCCGCGACCGCATCGTGGACTGCCAGGCCAAGCTCCTGGTCACGGCCGACGGCGCTTGGCGCCGCGGCAAGGTGGTGGACCTGAAGGGGAATGCCGATCGAGCGCTGGAAGGTTGCCCCAGCATCGAGAACGTGCTCGTCGTGAACCGGGTCGCGCCGCCGGAGCAGGCTTCCATGGTGGAAGGGCGGGATCGCTGGTGGCACGACGAAATGGAAGCCAGCGGGACGGACACCGTCGAGGCCGAATCGCTGGACAGTGAGCACCCGCTGTACATTTTGTACACCTCCGGCACTACGGGGAAGCCGAAGGGCCTGCTTCATACCACCGGCGGCTACCTGGTCGGCGTCCACACGACTGCCAAGTACGTGTTCGACCTGAAGGACGATGACACCTATTGGTGTGCCGCCGACGTGGGTTGGGTCACGGGGCACAGCTACATCGTCTATGGTCCCTTGTCCAACGGCGCTTCCTCAATCATGTACGAAGGGGCGCCCGATTTTCCCGGGAAGAACCGTTTCTGGCAGATCATCGAGAAATACAGGGCCAACATTCTGTACACGGCCCCCACCGCGATCCGCGCGTTCATGAAGTGGGGGACGGAGCATCCTGCGGGCCACGATCTGAGTTCTCTCCGCCTCCTGGGAACGGTGGGAGAACCCATCAACCCGGAGGCCTGGGTGTGGTACCGGGACAACATCGGTTCCGGTCGAACGCCGGTCGTCGACACCTGGTGGCAGACGGAGACCGGCATGACCCTCATCACTCCGTTGCCGGGGATGACGGTATTGAAACCCGGCTCGGCGACCTTCCCCTTCCCCGGCGTGGAGGCCGACATCGTGGACGAGGCGGGCGAATCGGTGCCCTTGGGCGGGGGCGGCTATCTCATACTGAAACGCCCCTGGCCCGCCATGGCCCGGACGATCTGGGGCGACGCGGAGCGATGGTACGACCAGTACTGGTCCCGTTTCCCCGGAATCTACTTCACGGGAGACGGAGCCAAGCGGGATGAGGACGGCTATTTTTGGCTGCTGGGCCGCGTCGACGACGTCCTGAACGTCGCCGGTCACCGCATCGGGACCATGGAGGTGGAAAGCGCGCTCGTGAGCCATCCCAGTGTGGCCGAGGCGGCCGTCATCGGGATCAATCACGAAATCAAGGGCCAGGCGATTGGCGCGTTCGTCACCCTCCGGGGAGATCAGGCGGCGTCGCCGGAACTGATCACCGAACTGAAGCTCCATGTAGGAGAAAAGATCGGGCCGATTGCCCGGCCCGACACGCTGATCCCCACCGGGGAGTTGCCCAAGACCCGCAGCGGCAAGATCATGCGGCGCCTGCTCCGGGACATTGCCGAGGGCCGGGTCGTCGGAGACACGACCACATTGCAGGACCCTGGAGTCCTGGACGCCATCAAGGACAAATACGAAGAAACCGAATAGCGCCGGAGAGCTATTCAGGAAGCCGCGGTCTCTGCCTTGGCGCAATGCCGGCCAAAGGCTTCCCGCAGATCCCGGGAGATTTCGTAGGCTTCCCGGCTCTCGATCAGGTGGCGCTCCATCATGTAGACCAGCTTGCCGCCGCTCAGCAGCGCGATGCTGGGAGAAGATGGCGGATACGGGAAAAAGTATTCCCTGGCCCGGGCCGTCGCCTCGAGGTCCTGGCCGGCGAATACCGTGGTCAGGCGGTCCGGCTTGGGTTCGGAGCTGAGCGCATCCGCGATGGCCGGACGGGCTCGCGCCGCGGCGCATCCGCAGATGGAGTTGACGACCACCAGAACGGTGCCGTCCTCTCCGGTAATCGCCTGGTCCACGTCTTCCGCCGTACGCAGCTCTTCGACGCCGATGCGGGTCAGTTCCTGCCTCATCGGGGTTACCCACTGTTCAGGATATGGCATGAGTTTTTCCTCCTAGCGATTTTGCTCGTCGATTCGCACCCACCATTCTAAATGGGAAGCGGGACCCAATTCCAGGTGAACAGCCCGTGGTAAAAGTCGTCACGGCATTCGACCGTGCGGGCGCCGGTGCGGACTGCG
>JAPOYZ010000069.1 GCA_026706325.1 Candidatus Aminicenantota bacterium | reverse complement strand
TCCCCCTTTGAGCCCCTCGATGTCGGCGGGCTCCAGGGCCCGCCCGTAGAGGCAGGGACCGTCGATCTTGCCGTTGAAATGCCCGGCCACCTGAGCCCGTGATCCGTCCGGCCGTTTCCAGCAGGCACCCATCAGGAGCGGGAACGGACGGGCAAGGATGCCTGCCCTCCTGGCGGTACCGGCCGCCACCGCTTCCGACCGGTCCAGCGGCCACCTGGTGACAGGTTCCTGATAGAGCCGTACGCTCCTTTCCGCGGCATCCCATGTGGCCGCCACGAAGTACCATTGCGATGCCGTCAGCGGTGTCCCGGTCCGAAACTTCTCCACCCGGCCGGCGCCGTCACCGAACCACAGGCTCAGACCCCGGTCCCCGTCCAGGAACAGGCCGTAACCGGCTTGATCCGATTCGGACCACTGGGTCAGGAGCCCCTGCCCCGCTTTGTCCGGCATCGTGGGACGGATCCAGGCCTGAAACGTGAACCCGCCGGTAAAATCGAGGGCCAGCGGATCGGGGACCACGAGGTACGATCCGCGATGGAACGGCTGGACCCGGCCCGGGTACCGGCCGTTCGCCGGAGCCGCCACCGGCTCGTACTTGACGCCCGGCCCCTTGGGGTTGTCGTCGCCGTGAATCAGGCGCACGATCCCGGCCCGATAGGCGGCCGTCCGGCAACTGACCATGAACCGGACCGTCTCGCCCTGCTGGACGCTGAGCCGGTCGCCGTAGCCGACGATCTTCATTCCAGCCCCTCCGTGCTCACGTTGACATCCCCCGCCGGCGGGCGTCTAATGTGGAAAAGGTTTCGAACAGGGGTCGTGAATGACCGCGGCTCGTCACTCCCCAATTCCATTTGGTTCAGGAAGGTTAGCACAATGGCAGAAGCGAAGGGCAAGCTGAAACGGGATCGTTTCTACACCGA
This sequence comes from Candidatus Aminicenantota bacterium, assembly GCA_026706325.1. Classification (GTDB taxonomy): domain Bacteria; phylum Acidobacteriota; class UBA6911; order RPQK01; family JAJDTT01; genus JAJDTT01. Next base: position 10,560 of record JAPOYZ010000069.1, on the reverse strand, counting down.
AGAGGACGCCGATCTCGGTCTGATCAAGGACCGCCCGATCGCGGTCCTCGGCTACGGCAGCCAGGGGCACGCCCAGGCTCAGAACATGAGGGACCAGGGTCTCGACGTCATCATCGGAAACGTCGAAGACCGTTTCGCGGAACAGGCCCGGGGCGACGGGTTCGAAGTCGTCCCCATCCCCGACGCCGTTCAGCGCGGCCGGGTGATCCTGATGCTGATTCCCGACGAGGTGCAGCCTGCCGTCTTCAAAACCGATATCGGACCGCACCTGACCCCGGACCACACCCTGGTCTTCGCCAGCGGATACGCCGTGCATTTCGGGCTCATCACACCGCCCGACTTCCTGGACGTGATTCTGTCCGTTCCCACTTGCGTGGGCGCCATCGTCCGTGAGCGCTATGCCCGTGGCCAGGGAATCTTCGGTCACTTCGGCGTTTATCAGGACGTGACGGGACAAGCCCACGATCTGGCCCTGGCCGTCTCCATGGGGATCGGCATCCTGCGCTTCGGCGCCACCGAAACCACCTTCGGAGACGAGGTCGCCGTCAATCTCTTCGCTGAGACCGCGGGCCTGAGCGGCATGATCAAGTACCTCCTGACCGCCTTCGAAGTTCTGGTGGAAGCGGGCTTTTCGGCCGAGAAGGCCTACGGCGAGACCTTCTACGAAATTCAATTCCTCACCGAGTCCATCTGTCGAATGCCCTTCGGCCAGGCGGTCGCCTTCGGATCGCCCACCGCCACCTACCTGGCCCTGACCAAGACCGGCGACGTGGTCACCGAAGACGTTCGGGAACGTATGCGGCAGATGCTGGCCCGGATCAAGGCCGGCGAGCTGGTCCGCGACTGGAACCTGGAGCAGTTGGCCGGCTGCCCGGTCCTGAACCAGTGCCGGCGGGAGATCCTGGAACACCCCATCAGCGAAGTGGAGGAACTCTTCCTGGAACGGAAGCTGGCGTCGGGCGGCGTCTAGCCCCCTGTCGCATCCACTCTAGCCCGCATTTCTCACCAGGGGGCGTGACGATCGCGCAGGATTTTCGTTCTCAGCGCGTGCTCGCGACCGAGAGCGTAGTGGTGACTACGTTCGAGGAAGCATGTGCGCGCTGAGGGCGAAAAGACCAGCGAGCGCGCGCCCAGCGCTGTCTGTCCCGGAGAAACCTTGGAAATATTCACGTAAATGCTCACAAACAGGTCCTTTTTCATAATACGCGTAGCGACCTGGTGGAGAAATGCGGGCTAAGGATGGCCCCAGGCGTCGGCCAAGTGGCCGCTCCATCCCAGGACGAACATCGCGGAGACCAGGATCGCGACGGCAATAGCCATCATTCCCAGCGGTTTTCTGCCGCTGCCGGCCCACTCGCCGCTGACCGCCCCCCACAGATTGGCGCTCAGGATTCCCATGGAGGAGAGCATGGGGAAGCCGATCACCTCACCCAGGTTGCCGATCTTCCAGGTGCCCACCCCGTAGAGCAGCAGTCCCATGGGTCCCAGCAGTCCCATGCCCAGACCGATGAGGTAGTCGCGTGATGGCGGCACGAACAGACCCCAGGTCTTCTTCTTGGTGATGACGTATGCGCAGTAGGCGGCGTTGACCAGGGAGCCGGCCGTCATCCCGATGGCCCAGATGACATTGAGCGCCAGAAACGGGAGAGTGCCTCGTTGCTCGGCCAGTTCGGCCAGGGGCGCCCCGTAGGCGAAACTCAGATTGATCATGGGATTGAGGAGACCCGAGAGAACGGCGGCAATCACACCGTACTTCACGTGAATGTCGAGGCGCCACTGCTTGACCTCTCCACCCGGGGAGCCGGCCTCCGCCGGGGCCGTCAGCTTGTCCTTGAGGTGCCCGGCCCAGGAACAGAACAGGACTCCCACCACCGCCAGCAGCACGCCGCCGATGATGATCCGTCCCTGCATGGTGAAGAGTTCTTCCCGGTGGAGCAGCACCAGGGGCGAGAGGGATCCGACCGCCGCCCCCAATCCCGTGGCAATGGCGTAACTGAGTCCCATGCCCGCCATTTTCAGAGCAAGGCCGAAAAATACAGCTCCGAATCCGAAGCCGAAACCGAAGATGAAGACGCGGAAGATGTCGAGACCGGAGGCCGCTGCCAGGACTCCCGTCAGGTCGTTGACCGTCACGAAGCTCAAAATCCAGGGCATGAAGCAGAAGGAAATGACGGAGTAGACCATCCAGAGGTGCTCCCACCTCCAAACCCGGATCCACTTCAGGCCCAGTCCGAGCCCGCCGTCAATGAAGGCGCCCAGAGAGATCAGGGCAATGCCGAAAACGATATGGGCGGAGTCACCGAACATTTCGAACACCTGCTTTCAGACTCGCCCGGACGGGGAGGGCTGGGACTCACGAACGCCGCCGCACAATGCGGACGGTCACATTGGTCAGCAGTCTATACTACTGGTGAACCAAGAACCGGCCCGCCGCACTGGAGGACGAGGAATGGGGTCCAGCCAGAAACTTTCACGGCGCGAACTGCTCGGCCTCGGGACCATGACCGCGGGAACGGCGGCGGCGCTGTCCTTGATGAGCGGTTGCGGGCCGGACGGCGACCCGGACCGTCTCACCCTCCGGACCTGGAGTCCGGACACCCGGGACGCGGCGCTGGCCTCGGAGAGGTGGTGGCATGACGCCTTCATGGCCGCCAATCCTCAGCTACGGGTGGAGCAGCTCACGGTCCCCTACGATGAGGACACGGTCAAGCTCAAGGCCGCGCACCGCGCCGGGACCAACGTCCCGGACATCCTCTGGACCTACAATCAGAACCTCTACGCCTACGGCCTCGAAGGTCTGGTCCGCCCCCTCAACGACCTCATGTCCCGGATCGGTCCGGACCGCTATCCGCGGCAGGTTCTGGACGGAATCCGGGTGGAAGGGACCTACTACTCCGTTCCTTTCGTCGGCTTCCCGTTTTTCGTCTACTGCCGAAAGGACCTCTACGCCGCGAAGGGACTCCGTCCCCCCGAGACGCACGGGGAGCTGCTGGAAAACGTCGCCGCCCTGCACGATCCGCCAAGCCGTTACGGCTACCTGCTGACGAACCAGTACATCGCCGACACTTTCAATCTCAAGACAGCCATGTGGACCCATGGCGCCTACTTCTTCGACGCCGAGGACAACCTGGCGTTGGACCGGCCCGAGACCCTGAGAGCCTGGGCCTTCTACAAGGAGCTCGGTAAATATTCCCCGCCCGGGTCCATGGCTCAGGGCGACCTGGAGAGCCGGGAGCTGATGCTGGACGGCCGAGTCGCCCACATGTTCACCACCACCAGCTTCGCCGCCGACTTCGGCCCCGAGGACCTGACCCGTCTGGGGGCGTTCACCTACCCCATCCAACCCGGGGCCAGGGGGGCGTCCCTCGATTTCAATGCGCTCGCGCTGCCGGCCCGGTCGAAGCAACCCGAACTGGCCAAGGACATGATCGGTTTCCTCCTGGAGCCGGAAAACTTCCAGGAGTTTCTGACCCGGACCGTGGTGGGATGGGTTCCCATGCTCGAGGACGCCTGGACCGACCGGTACCTGAATCACCCTCGGATCGCGGCGGTGAGAGAGTACCTGGAAGTGGGCCGGATCTCGCAGGAGACCGGGATTGTCTCCACGGGGTATTTCGGGCCTTCCCGGCACTCCAGAGTCCTGATCGCCACCGATATCGAAAAACAGATCGGAGACCGGCTGGTGGTCTTCGACCAGAGTCCCGACGAGGTCCTGGAATGGGCCGACTCGGTGCTGCGGAAGGCACTTGCCTGAGTTTCGGATCCCGGATGCGGGCTGCAGACTTGAAGCACAGCGTCTACGTACAGATCGCCGGGGTGGTTCTGACGATTCCCGCCAAACTGTAGCAGGCGCTGGTGGTCGTGCTCCCCTTCGTCACGGCGGTTTGGTGGAGTCTCTCGCCCGAATCGGGTACGGGTCCGACTCTGGCCGGCTATCGCTGGATCCTGGATCCCGCGTTCTTTGAAGCCTTCAAGCACAGCCTCTACATCGGCGTGGGGTCGGTTCTTCTGGAACTCGTCATCGCCATTCCGGCAGCGATCCTGCTCAACCAGGCGATCCCGGCCCGCGGCTTCTGCCGGGCGGCGCTGATGCTGCCGTGGGCGGTTCCCACCATTGCCGTGGCCGCCGCGTTCCTGTGGCTGGCCAACACCAACTACGGGCTTTTCAACCAGTTGGGACTCGGACTCGGGCTGCTGGAGGCTCCCATCGCGTTTCTGGGTTCTCCGGCGCTGGCGCTGCCCAGCGTGACCATCGCGCACGCCTGGAAGGGTTTGCCGTTGGTCTTCGTCATCATTCTGTCCGCTCTCCAATCGCTCCCGCCCGAACTGATGGAAGCGGCCCGGGTGGACGGCGCCGGCCGGGTGGCTCAGTTCAACCATGTGATCCTGCCCCATCTCAAGCCCTCCATCGCCCTGGCGGCGGTGCTCTCGAGCATCTACAACTTTTCCCTCTTCGACATCACCTTCCTGCTGACCGGCGGCGGACCGGCGGGTGAGACCACGACGCTTCCCCTGCTGCTCTACTACCAGGAGTTCAAGGCTCTGGATACGGCCCGGGCGGCGGTGGTGGGCGTCTCGATCTTCGCTGCCGGCCTTTCGGCGCTGGCCGTGCTGGGGTGGAGTTCGCTCGACAGGGAGGCGAGGAAAACCTGATGGGCACGGTTCCCCGAAAAATCTTCGACATGGATGCCGGACGCCCGATCAATACCACCTCGTCCGCACGGCGGCGGCGTTCCCGAATGTTGGCGCTCCTGGCGCTGGTCGGGACTCTGGCGATCCTCTTCCCGTTCCTCTGGATCGTTCTCTCGTCATTCCGGGACCCCCAAAACTTCCTGACGTTGGATTTACGAGATGCCCTGCCGCGAAGCCTGGACCTCTCCAGCTATCGCCTGGCTCTGGGCCGAACCGATCTCTTCAGTTGGGTGGGGAACAGCCTGCTGGTGGCGGCTTCGACAACCGTGTTGTCGCTGTTGGTCTCCGCGCCGGCGGCCTTCGCCCTGAGCCGTCTCGAATTTCGCGGCAAGGCTGCCGTGCAGTGGTTCAGCATGATCAGCTACGCCGTGCCGTCGATCATCATCGTGGTGCCGCTTTTTCTGATCCTGGTGAAACTGGACCTGAACAACTCCTACGCCGGCCTGATCCTGGTCCACGCCACCTTCACCATCCCCTTCGCGACCTGGGTCCTGCGCGACTTCTACCGGTCCATTCCCCCCGACCTGGAGGAGGCGGCGTACGTGGACGGAGCAAACCTGCTTCAGGTCCTCCGGCACATCGTCCTCCCCTTGTCGATCCCGGGCCTGCTGGCCGCCGGTTCCTATGCCTTCATCCTTTCCTGGAACGACTTCCTGTTCGCCCTGGTGATCATGGACGAAGCCGCGGCGTATACTGCCCCGGTGGGCGTGCACGCCTACTTCACCGGGCGGTTCCTGGGCGAGTCGACCTGGGCTCAACTGATGGCCGCATCCTCCATCGTCAGTCTTCCCAGCGTCCTCCTCTTCGGGTTCTTTCAGCGTTACCTGGTGTCGGGATTCCTGAGGTCGGGAGTGAAGGGATGAAGGAGGGCTCGACCTTTGGCTGACGTCGGAGTGAAGGGGGTCACCAAGACCTTCTCGGGAAGCGTACTTGCGGTGTCGGACCTGACGCTGCAAGTGGAGCACGGGCAGTTCGCAGTCCTCCTGGGACCTTCCGGCTGCGGAAAATCCACGACGCTGCGCCTCATCGCGGGGCTGGAGGAACCGGACCAGGGCGAGATTCTCATCGGTGGCGAGGTCGTCAACCACCTTCCTCCCCAGAAGCGGGATCTGGCCATGGTGTTCCAGTCCTATGCCCTCTACCCCCACATGAGCGTCGCTCAAAACATGGGATTCGGCTTGAAGATGCGCGGCGTACCCGCCGCCGAGATCCGGGACCGGGTCCGGACCGCGGCCCGGCTCCTGGGATTGGAAGAGTTGTTGGAACGCTACCCGAGCCAGCTTTCCGGGGGCCAGAAGCAACGGGTGGCGCTGGGCCGGACCATCGTGCGCGAGCCGGCGGTGTTCCTGCTGGACGAACCACTGTCCAACCTGGATGCGCAGCTTCGGACCGAGACCCGAGTCGAGCTGTTGAAGCTGCAAAGGCAATTGAACGGCACCTTCATCCTGGTCACCCACGACCAGGTGGAGGCGATGATGCTGGCGGACGTCATCGCCGTGATGAAGGACGGGACGCTGCAGCAGACGGGGACGCCGGAGGAGATTTACGGCAAACCCGCAAACCTGTTCGTGGCCGGGTTCGTAGGCTCCCCGCCCATGAATCTCTTCCCCGGGGATCTGTTGCATGAAGACGGCGCCTGGCACTTCCGGGGTGAATTCTCCGTGACCCCGCCCCACCTGAACCAGTGCCAGCCGACCCGTGAAGAGAAGTTACCCGTCGTCCTTGGCTTCCGTCCCGAAGCGGCGCGAATCTCCCCCACCGGGTACATCCGACTACGGACCGAGTTGGTGGAAAACCGGGGAGGCCAGAAATTCATCTACGGCTCTGCCACCAAAGGACAGCGGCTCAGCGTCGCCGTGGCTCCCGATTCCTCGATCCGAGTCGGAGAGATCGTTTCCGTTTCCGTCATCCCGGAACACCTCTTTTTCTTCGATGCCGCGACCGGAAAACGGATCGGCCCGGAAACAGCCTGAAGCGAGCGGCATCTCCATTCCCTCCATCCTCAGAGAGGACGGACTTCTACGGGCAAGGACGGAGGGCTGGGCGGCAGTCGTCGTGCTTGGCGATCCTTGAGTGATCTCAGAGTGAGATCAGAATCGATTCGGGTGATTATTTGGTGATCATATGGTGATTTCTTCCAGCAGGGGGATATATTGAGCGCTGATGAGGCCTGCTTCTTCTTCAACCCGCTTCCTGTTCCAAGCCGACTATTGCCACCTCTGAATCGGGTCTCGCAATTTGATTCGGTGAGGTTTGGCGATTGAAAAATCCCGAGGAACTCAGACAAGAGATAGAACGGCTGCGGAACAACATCTCCCAGCTCACCGCGGCCAGCGTTCGCATCACTGCAAGCCTCAATGTCGACACCGTGCTGCGCGAAATCGTGAAAGGCGCCCGGGAGTTGACGGGAGCTGACTGCGGCTTGATCGCGACCCTCGACGACTCGGGGCAGATCGAGGACTTCGTCTCTTCGGGCTTGACTTCGGACGAACATCGCAAATTGTCGGAATGGTCCGACGGGCCGCGGCTCTTCGAGTACTTTCGGAACCTCCCGGGAGCGGTGAGGTTGCGAGACGCTAAGGCCTTTGTCCGTACGCTCGGCTTTTCCTTCGACCTGCTTCCGTGGGCGAAGGGCGTCCAGGGCACCCCGATGCGCCATCGGGGCGTCCATGTCGGCAACTTCTTCCTCATCGGGGGAAGAGACAGACGGGAATTTACGAGCGAGGACGAAGAGATTCTCGTGCTGTTCGCATCTCAGGCGGCAGTGGCCATCGCCAATGCCCGAACCTACCGGGACGAGCAGCGGGCCAGGGCCGACCTGGAGGCCCTGATCAACACCTCACCGGTGGGTGTCGTGGTCTTTGACGCCAAATCGATCAAGCCAGTTTCGTTCAATCGGGAGGCAAAGCGGCTTGTGGAGGGCCTACTCACGCCGGGCTGCCCATTCGACCAACTGCTGGACATCATCAAGTGCCGGCGCGCCGACGGGCAGGAGGTTTCCCTGGAGAAACTCCCACTGGTGCAGACGCTGAGCGACACCGCTCCGATCCGGGCCGAGGAGGTCGTCCTCCATGTCCCCGATGGCCGAAGCCTCACGACATTGGTCAACGCTACGCCGATCCGATCCGAGGACGGCACGATCGAGTCCATGGTGGTCACCCTGCAGGATCTGGAGTCGCTGAAGGAGACCGAGCGATTGCGAGCGGAGTTTCTGGGCTTGGTCAGCCACGAGTTGCGGGCCCCGCTGACCTCGATCAAGGGCTCCGCCGCCGCCGTGCTCGGCGCCACCTTGCCCCCGGCCGAGATGCGCCAGTTCTTCCGCATCATCAACGAACAGGCCGATCACATGCTCGGAGTGATCAGCGACCTGCTGGATGCGGGGCATATCGAGACGGGCACCCTGTCGGTCGCCCCCGAACCTTCGGACATTGCCAGACTCGTGGACAAGGCCAGGGGCACCTTCTTGAGCGGCGGCGGCCGGCATACCGTCCACATCGACCTGCCCCTGGACCTGCCCCGGGTGATGGCCGACCGGCAGCGAATCGTCCAGGTCCTGAACAATCTCCTGTCCAACGCCGCCCGATACTCGCCCGAGTCCTCCCCCATCCGGATCGGAGCGGTACGGGACGGCTTCCATGTGGCGATTTCGGTCTCGGACGAAGGCCGGGGGGTGCCGCCGGACCTGCTGCCGCACCTGTTCCGAAAGCATGTGCGTCTGGGGGACGGCGGGATCCGGGGATCCGGTCTGGGGCTGGCCATCTGCAAGGGCCTGGTGGAGGCTCACGGGGGACGGATCCAGGCCGAGAGTGACGGCGTAGGCCTGGGCTCGCGGTTTACCTTCACGATTCCAGTGGCGGAAGAATCTGCGGCCCGGGACGCGCCCGGCTCCGGCCGGGGAGTCTCCCGTCCGTCTCGCAAGGGGCGGGAGCCGGCATCCATCCTGGTGGTGGACGACGATCCGCAGATGCTCCGGTATGTTCGAGACACGCTCGCGGCGGCCGGCTATTCCTCGCACGTGACGGGTGATCCGAGGGAAGTGCCCGAATTGATCAGGACGGCGAGGCCCCGGTTGGTCCTGCTGGATCTGATGCTGCCCGAAACCGATGGCATCGAGCTGATGGAGTCCGTTCCCGAGTTGGCCGACCGCCCGGTCATCTTCATCTCCGGTTATGGACGGGACGAGACGATCGCCCGGGCCCTCGACAACGGAGCCGCCGACTACATCGTCAAGCCCTTCTCGCGGACGGAACTGGTGGCGAGAGTCCGGGCGGCCTTGCGACGGAACGAAGAGCCGAAGGCGCCGTTCCGGCTGGCGGACCTGGTCATCGACTACGAGAACCGCCGGGTGACCCTGGCCGATCGCCAGTTGAGGCTGACGGCCACGGAATACGAGATGCTTCGGTTGCTCTCGGTCAACGCGGGAGGTGTCGTAACGTACGATTCCTTGTTCCGCCACGTTTGGGGACAGCGGCGCTCCGAGGACCTCCGGCCGATCCGCTCTGTAGTCAAGAATCTCCGCCGCAAGCTGGGCGATGATGCCGCCAAGCCTTCCTACATCTTCAACGAACGCCAAATCGGCTACGGCATGGCCAAGCCAAGCGACTCGTAAACGCCGTCCTCGGCTTGGTCAGCTCCCCCAGCCGGCGTCGACCGTTACTGAAGTGCGGACGGAGTTGGCGATGAAACACTCCTTGTGTGCAAGTTCGTGGATCTTCTCCAGTCCTTCGGGCGACGGCGGCCCGGAACCGAATGAGACCTCGGGACGCAGGACCACGCGGGTAACGGCCAACTTTCCATCCGCGTTCTTCTCCAGGAACCCCACCGCCGCATCCCGGTAGCGATCCACGACCAGCCGCTTTCGAGCCGCGATGGCGAGAAACGTGAGCATGTGACAGCTCGCGAGCGCCGCAACGTATGCCTTTTCGGGATCGACCCGGTTCGCGTTTCCCAGGTACTCGGGAGACCAAGACGCACCCGACCAAGACCCGTAAAAGAGGAAAGTTACTTTTTCTGTGCGCTTGGTGCAGATTCAGTTTGCCGCCAGCTTGAGGTCGCCGACGCTGGTTTGATTGTTACCCCAGTGCCAACAGCTGGCGCACGAGTTGATGACCTTCCACAGATAGTCCTGGGGATACGGCCAAATGATGAGCTCTCGCAACTTCATCGCGGATAGTATGTACCCGCGCCTCCGCAAATCCCAGGTCCAGCCCAAATGGTGCCCGCTGCACTGCACGCTGCCACAGTTCCTTTACAACCACGAACACGTAAAGCGCGTGCAGCACACCCTGCACCTTCCGTTCGCAGTTCCGCCACGGTGAGAAGGCAAAAGCATTTGTGCGGCCTGATTCAATGAGTGGAATCCGACGTTCAATCAGCGAAAGTTGCAGGTGCATCGTTTCGTGGACCAGCGCTTCCGTCGCCCGTTCGATCCTCGCGTGAGCACCGTGGTCCGGCACGGAGAGGAACACAGAAAAAGGCAGGGCCGGACGGCTGTAGCTGCAATCCACCTCTGGAGACGGCGATTTGAGCAGGTGGACACAACGCACCAAATGTTCGATAGAGGAAGCCAACTCCGGCCAAAGAGCATGAACAAGGTGCCAAGCTTGTCCAAGGATGCAAATATCCGCCGAAACCGCAGAGTGGTCGACTGCGCGTAGCGAAAGACCCACAGCGTCAAACTCGGTGGCAATTCGGGAGGGAAGGCATTCAAGTAGCAAAGGACCACCCTTCGCTCCCAATGGCGAGTCGACCGTACCAACGATGCCCCTCGCTTCGTTGGTGGACCGCATCATCATACGTACCGTGCCGTAGGACTCGAAGTCGAGACCGAGCGAATTCAGGCAGTTGGTGACACCGGTCTGTTGGAGT
>JAPOYZ010000009.1:9676-11522 GCA_026706325.1 Candidatus Aminicenantota bacterium | reverse complement strand
GAAACGGGCTGGGCGCCGGATCTGGCCGAACTGGAGTCAACGGTGACGGCCAACACCCGGCTGATTGCGGTCTGCAATCCCAACAACCCGACCGGGCGGGTTCTTACCGACTCCGAAATGGAAGCCGTCATCGAGATCGCCGACCGGACCGGAAGCTGGATCCTGGCCGATGAAGTCTATGCCGGGGCCGAGCGCCTCACCGACGAGGAGACACCGACCTTCTATGGAAGGTACGACAAGGTCCTGGCAACGGGGAGCCTGAGCAAGGCCTACGGGCTTCCGGGCCTGAGGATCGGCTGGGTCGTGGCACCCGCCGGCATCGTGGACGAATTCTGGGCACGGCATGAATACACGACCATCAGCGCGACTATGCTTTCCAACCGGCTGGCGGCCCTGGCCCTTTCTCCCGAAGTCCGCCCCTGGCTGTTGCGCCGCACCCGCGCCTACATCCGTCGAGGTTATCCGGTACTCCAAAACTGGATGGACCGGCATCCGGGCACCTTCAGCCTGAGGCCGCCGGACGCCGGGGCGATCGCCTTCATTCGTTACCATTTGGAGATCAACTCGACCCGGCTGGCCCAACGGCTCGCCTTGGAAAAGAGCGTCCTGGTCATGCCGGGAGATCACTTCGGCATCGATCACTTCCTGCGCGTGAGTTTCGGCCTGCCGCACGGTTACCTGAAGCCTGCTCTGGACCGAATTCACGATATGATCGAGGAACTGAAGGTTCGATGAAAGGAGCGGGAAAAGCCATGGCCTCGGGATCACAGGAGGATCACCCATGATCACAAGTCTCAGGACGCCGGTTGCGATTTTCCCGCTGGTGGGCTGGTTGTGGGCGGGAGCCGGGATCCTGACGGCCGGAACTTCGGGTGTGCCGGATCCACCGGTCCTGCTTCCCGACGGGACGGAGTTCCAGACCTGGGAAGATGTGACCGAGTACCGGCGGGTCTACTACGTGGACCAGCGGCACCCCGTGGCGGCGGACGACAACCCGGGCACCGAAGAGGCTCCTTTTCTGACGATCCAACGTGCGGCGGACGTGGTCCGGCCCGCGGAAAAGGTCCTGATCAAATCGGGCATCTACCGTGAGTGGGTCCGGCCTCGGCGGGGGGGCACGGGCCCGGACGGCATGGTCTGCTTCGAGGCGGCGCCGGGCGCCGAGGCCGTTATCAGCGGGTCCGAGGTCCTGAGGGCCGTGTGGACCAACTCGGGACGGTCGAAGTCGGCCAACGTCTGGAAGGCGGATCTGCCCCCCGAGTTCTTCGGCGGCAACCACCCGTTTGCCGCCGTCAACACTTCCGACGCCGACTTCGCGGTCATGCGCTGGGCCCGGGCGGAGCAGGGACGGATCCCCCACACCCTGCCGCGAGCCATGGTGTTTCAGGACGGGCGGCGCCTGACCCAGTTGGCCCGGATCGAGGAGTTGCACCGGGTCGCCGGCACGTTCTGGATCGACGGCGAGAACCGGCAACTGCACCTCAACCCATTCGACCGCAGGGACCCCAACACACGGCAGATCGAGGTGACCACACGGCAGTTCCTGATCAACCCCCTGGTGAAGGGGATGGAATACATCCGGATCAAGGGACTCACGTTCGAGCATGCCGGCAACGGATTCATCCGCTCCGGAAACGGCGCTATCACGACCTGGGGCGGCCGCCATTGGATCATCGAGGAAAACACCGTCCGGCACGTCAACGCGGTGGGCATCGAGATCGGCGCTTTCACCGAAGAGGGCCCCAATGCAGGGAACCGGAACGAGCTGGCGAAGACGACGGGGGACCACCTGGTGCGCCGCAACCACGTGTACGGTTGCGGCACCGCCGGCATTCCGCGAACCATC
>JAPOYZ010000009.1:0-9666 GCA_026706325.1 Candidatus Aminicenantota bacterium | reverse complement strand
GTACGATTGCGGCACCGGCGGCATTCAGGGAACCATCGTCTCCCGCAGCCTCGTGTCCGACAATCACGTCCACGACTGCGGTTGGCAGGACGTCGAGCGCTACTGGGAGGTGGCGGGCATCAAGCTCCTGATCATGCTGGATTCCGTCGTCACGCGGAATCACGTTCACGATTGCTATGCCTCATCGGGAATCTGGATCGATTTCGCGAACCGGAACACGCGGGTCACCCGGAACCTGATTCACGACATCTCCAGTTACGCCGGGGGGCTCTTCTTCGAGGCCTCCAACGTGATCAACCTCATCGATCACAATGTCGTCTGCAACGTGCAGGGCGCCGGTTTCTACCTGCACGACTCCGACCGGCTCCTGGTGACCCACAACCTGCTGGTGAACTGCGCGCCGTACGGCATCCGCATGACCAAGACCAAGACCCGGGACCGGGTGGGCGTATCCAAGCACAACCGCGTGATCAACAACGTCGTCGCCGAGTGCCCGGTGCCGTTCGAATACGCAAATACGGAGAACGTGTCGGATTACAACATCGTTTCGGGGGCAGGACAGAACTTCAGCCTGGCCGAATGGCAGTCGACCGGCCTGGACTCCCACAGCCGAACGGCCGACCTCGACATTGCCGTCGGACCCGAGGACGGGATCCTGTCCTGGTCGGCTCGGAAAGACGAGGTCCTGAAGGTGACCCGCGACGAACGGATGGGTTTCGACTACTTCGGCCGCAAATACCCCGACGGTCTGATCGCAGTGGGACCTTTCATCGAAGGTTGGAGCCCGGCCCACCGGCGGTTGAAACTCGTTCTCGTCAAATGAGAGCCGTCGGGCAGCGTCACCGCCGCTCGCGGGACCCGGCAAGACGGCCACGCCGGGTTCGGGTGGCCTGGAGATCCACTGCCTTTCCGGACGGGTCCAGGACGACGCCATAGACGTCCCGGGCCCGATCCGGCGTCACCTTGCCTTGGGCCACGTCTTCCAGCACCCGCTCTGGGTCCCGCTCCAGTGGAGTCCCGTAGCCTCCGCCGCCCGGCGTCCGGTAGCTGATGACGGAGCCGGGCTGGAGCTGCAACGTGACCTTGGATGGGAGTTCCTTCGCTTCTCCGTCCGGGTTGAGAATGTACCTGGAGGGGGATCCGCTGCCCCCTCCGAACAGCCCCCAGGGAGCGAACTTCCGGTTGTCGGAGAAGACCGTGAGCGTGGCTTCGTGGCCGGGGAACTTCCAGTCGCGCCGGAGACCCAATCCTCCCCGGTAGCGGCCGGCCCCTTCCGAGTCCGGAATCAGCTCGTAGCGGGTGATCAGGAAGGGCAGATTGTTCTCCGTCTCCTCGATGGCCGAGTTCTCCGTGTTCTGGATGTGGGACTGGACGGCGTCCATGCCGTCCTTGGTGGGAAGGCCTCCCCACCCGCCGGCCATGGTCTCGATGAAGGTGTAGTACTCGCCCGTGCGGGGATCGGTTCCTCCGCAGGCCATGTGGCAGTTGATGCTCTTGGTGCTGGCCATGACCTTGTCCGGCATCGCGTCCGAAAGGGCCTGGAAACCCAGACAGCAGAGACGCATGACCACTTCCCAGCCACCGACCACGCCTACCGGGGGAGTGGCGTTCACCACGGTCCCGGCCGGCGCCTTCACGTCGATCAGCCGGTAGAAGCCTTCGTTGGTGGGAATATCGGAATCGATCAGGCACTTGACGACGTAGGCCAGGGGCGAATAGGTCTGGGTCAAGGTGGCGTTCATGGGAGAGCTGCGCTGGTCGTCCGATCCGGTGAGATCGAACGAAACCCGACCCTTCCTGATCTCCACCTTCAGCGCCAGCCGAATCGGCCGGTCCGTCACCCCGTCATCGTCCAGCAGGGCTTCCGTTTCGTAGACTCCATCCGGGAGTTTCGAGATCTCGGCGCGGGCCCAGCGCTCGGTGTACTCGATCAGCTCATCGACGAAGATCTCCACCGACTCCGCGCCGAACCTGGAAAGAATCTCCGCCATCCGCTTCTGACCCAGCAGCGAGGCGGCGATTTGGGCCCGAAAATCCCCCGTGGACTGCCGTGGCGAGCGGATGTTGGCCAGGATGAGGCGGAAGACATCGTCGACGATCTCCCCCTCGGAAACCAGCTTGGCCGGGGGAATGATGATCCCCTCCTGGTAGAGTTCCGTCGAAATGCAGTAGCCGCCCGGCGCATAGCCGCCGATGTCGACATGGTGGGCAATGGTGGCCGCGTATCCGTGGATCTTCCCGCCGCTGAAAAAGGGCGCCATGATGGCCACATCGTTGAGGTGGACGCCTCCCCGGTAGGGGTGGTTCATGACCAGGGCGTCGCCTGGACGAAGCTTCCCGATTCCGTATTGGCGGATGGTGTTGGGAATCATTCTGGACATGGAGGCCAGATGCACCGGCTGGGAGAAGGACTGGGCGATGATGCGGAGCTTGGAGTCGAACAGGGCGCAGGAGAAGTCGGATCGGGTCTTGATGTTGGTGGAATAAGCCGCCTTTCTCAGGGCGGCGCCCATCTCGTCGGCGGCGGCTTCGAAGGCGCTGCGCATGACTTCGAACCGGATGGGGTCCATCTTGAGGACCGCAGCCTTTTTTTCCGTCTCATGGCTCTTGCTCATGGCTGTCCGTCCTGGATCAGAATGTTGCCGTGGAGGTCGACGTCCGCCTGGTAGTCCGGATGGAGGACCACGGTCGAATCCACCTCCTCCACGATGGCCGGCCCCATGATGCGGTCTCCCGACTTCAGGCGATAGCGATCGTAGACCTTGCACGGGACCGCACCACCGCGCTCGGCAAAGTGGACGGGCCGCTCATTCTTGACGGCATCGACGGCGTCACCCGTACCGGTCTCGAGCCGGCGCAGGCGCGGCTGCCGGATCCTCCCGACGGCGGTCAGCCTCAGTGCCACCGCTTCCGTCGGTTCCGTGTCGTCGGCATAGCCGTAAGCCCGCTCGTGTTCCTTGTAGAAGGCCGCGTTCACGGTTCTTTTGTCGCCATCCGTCAGGTCTCGACCAGGAATCTCGATCTTCAATTCGTATCCCTGACCCACGTACCTCATGTCCAGATAGTGGGCAAAGGTGATGTCTTCCCTGGAAATGCCCTCGGAGAAAAGGACATCCCGGCCACGTTCGGCCAATTCGGAGAACGACCGGTTGAGAAGCTCGAGATCGAGTGAATCGATGTGCTGATGAAAGGCGCGGACGTAATCGTGCTTGATGTCGCTCACCAGCAATCCCAGAGCGGAGGTCACCCCGGGGCTCATGGGAATGAGCACCTTG
Source organism: Candidatus Aminicenantota bacterium (assembly GCA_026706325.1). GTDB lineage: Bacteria > Acidobacteriota > UBA6911 > RPQK01 > JAJDTT01 > JAJDTT01. Next base: position 6,391 of record JAPOYZ010000009.1, on the reverse strand, counting down.
GGAATCCCCAACTCCCGGGCCAACCCGTTGGCGTGCATGGGTCCGGCGCCCCCGAAGGCGACCAATACGAAGTCCCGTGGATCGAAGCCCCTCTGAACCGAGATGGTCCGGACGGCGCCGATCATGTTGGCGTTGGCGATCTCGATGATCCCGTTGGCCGTCTCCACCACGCCCAGTCCCAACCGGCCGGCCAGGCCCCGGACCGCCGCTTCCGCCAGCTCCGGATCGAGCGTCTGTTCTCCCCCGATGAAATAGTCCGGGTTGAGACGTCCCAGCACCAGGTTGGCGTCGGTGATGCACGGTTCCTTCTGGCCCTTGCCGTAGCAGGCCGGGCCCGGATCGGCGCCGCCGCTTCGCGGCCCGACCCGCAACGCGCCTCCGGGATCGATCCAGGCGATGCTGCCGCCGCCGGCGCCGATCTCCACCAGGTCGACGACGGGAGTCCTGACCGGGTATCCGGCTCCCTTGCTCTCCGCCACGGCAGCGCTGCCGACTTCGAAATGGGGCGCGATCTTGACGTTTCCCCCTTCCACCAGGCCGAGCTTGGCGGTGGTGCCTCCCATGTCGAAACTGATGACGTCCCGGGTCCCCACCAGGTCTCCCAGGTAGCGCGTCGCGATGACCCCGGCCGCCGGTCCCGATTCGATCAGGTGGACCGGTTCCCGCTTGGCCACCTCCGAGGCCATGACGCCTCCGGCCGAGGTCATGAGGTGCAACCCCACGCCGACACCCAAACGGGCCAACCGGTTCTCCAGGTTCTCCAGGTAGCGGGTCACGATGGGCATCACCACGGCGTTGATGGCGGTGGTGCTGGCGCGAAAGTACTCCCTCATCTCCGGACAGAGGTCGGACGAGATGGACAGAAACACTCCCGGCAATTCCTCCCGAAGGAGATGGCGAACCCGTTTCTCGTGCGACGGGTTGACGTACGAATGAAGCAGGCAGACCGCCACCGACTCGACGGCGGCCTCCTTCATGCGGCCGGCCACTTCCCGCACCGATTCCTCATCCAGGGGAGAGAGGACCTGGCCGGCATAGTCCAGGCGCCCCGGCACTCCGTAGCATCGGTTCCGCGGAATCACCGGCTTCGGCTTCTCGCAAAAGATGTCGTAGAGCCGGGGCCGGATCTGCCGGGCGATTTCCAGGACGTCCCGAAACCCCTCGGTGGCGACCAGGGCTGTCCGGGCGCCCTTCCCCTCAATGAAAGTATTGGTCGCCACAGTGGTCCCATGGACGTTGTAAGAGACGTCCGCGGCGGCCACCTTGGATTCGCTCAAGGCGCGTTCCACCGTGTTCAGAAACCCCACCGAGGGATCGCTGGGAGTGCTGGCCATTTTCACGAGCCGCAACTCCCCGGTGGATTCGTTCATCATGACCAGGTCCGTGAACGTTCCCCCGATGTCCACTCCGATTCGATAGCTGTCCATGTCGATCATCTCGGTGAGGTCGGTGGGTATGGGGCTAAGCGGTCTCCATCCCGAGCTCGACGATGTTTCGCGACTCTTCGCTGAAGTGGATTCCGACCAGATGGACTGGCCGTCCGGGCCGACGATGCTTGTCGGCGTAGGCGCGCCGCCGAAGTTGCTCCAGTGCCGCTCCAGGCGTGGCCCGCTCGGCCACCTTGAGTTCGAAGACGTACGCAGCTTCATCCAGGACGACCGCCACGTCCAGTCGGCCCGCGGCCGAGCTGTCCTCAACCCGCACGTCCAGCTGGGAGCCAACGAGGAAGGAGTAGAAGACGCTCGCGCAGTAGCCCTCGTATCGGGCAAGATCGTTCTTGGTGTGCCACTCGTAGGGGATGCCGGCGAAGAGCGCCCGCAGCTCGGCTTCGAGAGCGGCCATGTCACCGGTGCGGAGCGCTTGCGTCACGCTCAGCCACCGCGTGGGCCTGATCCCCCGATTGCAAAGGTAGCTCAGCAGGCTCCGGTGCAGGCTGTGCCTCACCTCCAGGTTGGGATAGCGCAGCCGGTAGAGCCGATGGCCGGGCAAGTGCTCGTGATCACGAACCGTCAGGTATCCCGCTTGAAAGAGAAGTGCCTCGGGTTCGATGCGGTCGACGTCGAAGGCGGAGAGCAGCGCTTCGTCGGCGACCATGCTGTCGAGGTCGAAGCTGTTTACGCCGCGGCGGGCGAGGAGTTCCAGCAGGAACGTCGGCGTGCCGGTCTCGAACCAGTACGCTCCGAACTCGCGGTTCTTGAACAGGAGCAGGATGTCGAAGGGATTGTAGACTGGTTCGCCGCGCCAGCCGTAGCCATTGTACCACTTGCGGATGGCGTCGCGATCCAGCCCGTCGAGTTCCGGCGCGAAGACCTGGTCCAGGTCCGCGTCCGTGTATCCACAGATGGTCGCGAAGCGCGGGTCCAGCGTGATGTCCTCCAAGTTGTTGAGTCCGGAGAACAGGTTGACCTTCGAGAACTTGCTGACGCCGGTCAGCAGCACGAGCCGGAGGTGCTCGTCGCACGTCTTGAGGGTACCGTACAGCCCGCGCAGGAAGTCGCGGCTGGAGCGGGCGGCGTCGGGCGAGGCGAGCACGTCCAGAATCGGCTTGTCGTACTCATCCACCAGTACGACCACCTGGCTGCCGCCGCTGGCCTCCCGGAGCGCCCTGATGATGCGTTGCAGGCACTCGGGCGCGTGTCCCGCGGGCGGATCGATCCCGGCAGCGTGGGCTTGATCCTCCAACTGGGCGATCACCCACGCTTCCAGCCGTGCCACCGTCGAGAAGTCGCCTCCGGCGAAGTCGAGCTTGAGCACCGGGTGCCTGAGCGACCAGTCCCATGAGTCGTGGATCGCCAACCCGCGGAAGAGATCCTCCTGCGCCTCGAAAAGGGACTTGAGGGTGTCCACCAGCAGGCTCTTGCCGAAGCGGCGGGGCCGCGACAGGAAGTAGCGGGACCCCGACACCAGCAGGCGGGCGACGTGGGGGGTCTTGTCCACGTAGTAGTGCCCGTCCGTCCGTATCGTCCGTAGCGTCTGGATGCCGATGGGCAGCTTTCGGCGCGCGGGAGATCCGTTCGGGTGGTCCCAGCGAGACGGGCCTGGCGGCGGCGTGGACAGGTCGGGCGGCACTCTTGACATATCGTCGATCTCGGCGCGGATCTCGTCCACGTCCTCATCGGATCCGGCTTGTAGAAGACATGGCATAATGGTAGCAGGGAATTCCCCGTCCGGCCCGGCTGAGGGCAAGGGGGATGTACAGAGCATCCGCAGGGCGGATCTGCCGGCTCGCCGTTGGGTGGAGGAGCGTTGAAGAGGATCGGATCGACCGGGTGAGGAGCCGGGCGCGCGAACGGATCGAAGGAGCCATCCCGAAGACTTTGAACCTCGTCGAGATCAGCCCCCCGGATACCCCGCGTTCGCTAGAGCATCCCGGGCATTTTGGGACGATCGAATCCGTTTCTCTTCTAACGGCAAGAGCGCCGGATCGTGCATCCCGAGTTGGACTGACGTGATCTCTTGCTGTGATTCAGGCCATTCGTGTTTCGCCCACGCGTCTCGTCACCAACCGTCTCGCCCGGTCTCGCCGCCGCGCATCACGTGGCGGACCGGCCCCTTTCTTCTATTGGTAACAATCTGGACTACCTTCGCGTCGATCCGTGGCCAGGGAGAGATCCGCCAACTGATCGAAACCGGCCGGCTCGTCGAAGCCAAGGAGCTGGTCCAGCAGAAACTGGCAGAAGACCCGTCCAGCTCTGCGTGGCTGTACTGGAAAGCGGCCATCGCCTTCGCCTCGGGAGACCTGGCCGATGCGGAGAGGACCCTGCAACAGGTGGTCGGGAGCCAAGCCGCGTCGGGACCCCACCTGTTGTTGCTGGGAGAGATCCATGACCGGAAGCAGCAGTGGAAGGAAGCCGCCGGAGCGTATCGGCGCGCGCTGGCGTTTCCTCACGGTTCCGACCTTCTGATCCGATTGGCGCGATCCGAGTACCGCGCGGGGAATCCGCCGGCTGTCATCGAGGCGCTCCAACCCCTGGCAGAGTCGCCCGAAACCACCGGCGAAGCGCATTTTCTGCTGGCGCTCTCCCATGGCCGTCAGGGAGACCTGGAACAGTCCGTCGCTCACCTGTCGAAAGCCGTCGAAAAACAGCCGGACGTCGCCACCTATCGTTTCCAGTTGGCGCTTGCCCTGGGCGAGAGCGGCGACCTGGAGCGCGCGGTGCAGGAACTTCGCAGAACCCTCGTGCTGGAGCCCAATCTGGCCTTGGCCCACTTCTACCTGGGTCAGATCCTGCACAACATGAACCTCCGCGACGACGCCTTGGCGGCACTGCAGCGGGCGGACCGGCTGCAACCCGGGATTCCAAATCTGGCCTACAGCCTCGGACTGCTCTACAAGCTGCAAGGGGACTATGACCAGGCAATCATGAAGCTCGAGTCGGAGATCGCCTCCGGCAGCGATCATCCGGCGGCGCATTTCCATCTGGCGGAGATTCTCTTTCGCAGAAACCAGACTCGCCGAAGCGGGGAATTGATCAAGCGGGCCATCGCGCTCCAACCGGGGACGGCCGACTTTCATCTCCTGGCCACGGAGATCGCCCTCTCGGCCGGCCGGCTGGAAGAAGCCGAAGAGCAGGTCGACGCGGCCGTCGATTCGGATCCCAACTCCGGCCGCGCTCATTACCTCCGGGGCAGGGTCTTTCAGGCCATGGGCCGGGACCAGGAGGCGGAAAGCGCTTTCGAACTCTCCCGAAAGCTGATGGACGGACGGAGAGAGGGCGCTCCCGCACCATGAGAAAGGCGGTCCTCCTCCTGTCTCTGTCCGTGGTCCACGCTTCAGGTGAATCAGGCTCTTTCCAATTCAGGGAGGGTGCGGCCGAGGCGGGGATCGAATTCCGTTTCGTGAGTGGTTCGGCGGACAAACCGTACATCATCGAGTCGATCAGCGGGGGAGTGGCTCTGTTCGACTACGACAACGACGGATGGCTCGACATTTACCTCGTCAACGGCAAGACTCTCGAGGAGTTCCTGGCAGGAAAACGCACGGTCCGGAACGCGCTCTACCGGAACCAGGGAAACGGCACGTTTCGCGACGTCACGCTGCAGGCCGGCGTCCCCGGCGGCCCGTGGGACATGGGAGCGGTGGCGGCCGACGTGGACAACGACGGATTCCAGGATCTCTTCCTCACCGGGTTCGATCGAAACACCCTGTTCCGAAACAACGGCGACGGCACCTTCCGTGACATCACGGCCTCGTCTGGTCTGGCCGACAAGCGGTGGGGAGCCGGGGCCGCTTTCGGCGACTACGACGCGGACGGCCTGCTCGACCTGTACGTGGCCCGCTACGTCCAGTTCGATCCACGCCATCCTCTCCCTCGCACGCCCAAGTTCTGCAGCTACCGGGGGATCCCGGTCCAATGCGGACCCCGCGGCATGCCGGGGGCCGAAGATTCGCTCTACAGAAACCTGGGTGGCGCCCGGTTCCGGGAGGTGAGCCGGGAGGCCGGCATCTTGAACGGTTCCACCTACTACGGCCTGGGTTGCATCTGGTTCGACTACGACGACGACGGCGATCAGGACATCTTCGTGGCCAACGATTCCTGTCCCAACTTCCTGTTCCGTAACGAGAACGGCCGCTTCGTCGAGGTGGCGATGGAGACCGGGGTTGCATTGGGCGAGAACGGAAACGAACAGGACGGCATGGGGATCGCGGTGGGGGACGTGAACCGGGACGGACGGCTCGACCTGGTGCAGACCAACTTCTCGGAGGACAACAACACGCTGTACCTGAACCGGGGATCCTTCTTCACCGACTCCAGCTACCGCTGGGGACTCGGGGAATCCACCTGGAAATATCTCGGCTGGGGGACCTTCTTCTTCGATGCGGACCTGGACGGGTGGCTCGACCTCTTCATCGCCAACGGGCACGTCTACCCGCAGGTGGACAAGGTTCAGATCGGGACATCCTTCCGGCAGCGCGACCTCCTCTTTCGAAACGAAGAGGGACGGCGCCTGGTCGAGGTGGGCCGGCAGGCGGGTCTGGTCCAATTGGAGAACACCCGCGGGGCGGCGGTCGGGGACCTGAACAACGACGGCAGACCGGATATGGTCGTCAATCACATGGACTCGTCCGCCAGCCTGTACTGGAACGAGAGTCCGACAAACGGGCGGCACTGGATCGGCTTCGAGCTGACCGGCTCAGCTTCCAACCGCGACGCGGTGGGCGCCCGGGTAACGGTCTTCGCAGGCGGAATCCGGCAAGTGGCCGTGGTGCGGAGCGGCTCCAGCTACCTCTCCCACAACGATCAACGGCTTCTGTTCGGAATGGGGAATGGCCAGATCGACGAGGTGATGATTCGCTGGCCCAACGGCAGGAAGCAGACTCTGAAGGATTGGAAGCTCGACGCCTACAACCAGGTGACGGAACCTCGATCTGACCAAGAATGGGAGAAGC
>JAPOYZ010000426.1:4983-11542 GCA_026706325.1 Candidatus Aminicenantota bacterium | reverse complement strand
CGTGGATACCGGCGCGAGCGGACGACCCTGCGCGGCACCGAAAGCAGTCCTCCCGTCTCCCGCTCCACGATGCCCCGCTCGGCCAGTCGGTCGAAAGCCCTCCTCCGGACCCGGTCCGCATGCGTTGGCTCGGCCATGCGGTCGATCCAGTAGGCCGGGTCCCGGGTCTCGGCGGCCGAAGCGATCGACCTTAGGCAGGGATCGAGCAGGTCGTCGCCAACGGGGGTGGAATCAACCAGGAAGAGACGCTCAAGATCGGTATCGATGCGCCCCTCCAGCGCCAAGTCCATCAGCACGGCTCCGGCGAGGGCGCAGCGCAGGGATCGATCCGGAATCGGGGCGAGCGCGCCGGTGTCCTTGTCGAGCAGAAGGAAAATCAGTTCTTCGGCGAATCTAAGCATAGGACGCGACCAGAACGCCGCCGCTCCTTTCCATTTTCTGCCGGGCGTCCGCCGGCCCGGGCCGGTGGGGAAGCTTCTGAGAAAAAGGGCGCAATTTCCAATCTCCCAGTCTTCGTCGCCAAGTTTGTCACACTGGAGTTCGGCGGTTTGGAAACCGCCGCATCCTTTTTCTGTCGCCATTTCGCCGGGCATAGGCCGGTGGGGAAGCTCCTATCTTGCCGGAGCCCGGCTGCTGGTGTACAACCGGAACCGGATGGGAGATTGGATCATGCGCAACTCGACGTTGATTTTGTTGATTCTGCCGGGGGTCCTGGCGTGTCTGTTGGGGACCGGCTGGGCTTCAGGCCACATCAGTTGGAAGGCCTCGGGCAAGGGAGGCGCCGTGGCGGCCGGGCATCCCGACGCGGTGGCGGCCGGCATCCGGATGCTGGAAGCGGGCGGCAACGCGGCCGATGCGGCCTCCGCGACGCTGCTGGCGCTCTCGGTGACCGACTACGGGATGTTCGCCATCGGAGGCGAGATCCCGTTCCTCATCTACGACGCCGAGAAGAAAGAGGTGAAGGTCCTCTCCGGCCTGGGGCGCGCTCCCCTGGACCAGGCCGCCATCGACTGGTACTACACCAACACCATTCCGGCCCAAGGCAGCATGAAGGCTGCGCCGACGCCCGGGGCAGTGGACCTCTGCATCACCGCCCTGAAGCTGTATGGCACCAAGTCCTTCGAGGAAGCGTCGGCCCCCGTGTTGGAGGTCCTGGACGCCGGATCGGAAGAGTGGCATCCCAAGTTGGCCGTCACCTTCCGGAAACTCGTTGAAGCGGAACAGAAGGCTTCCGGAACCCGAGAGGAGAAGCTGACGGCGGCCCGGGACCGCTTCTACAAGGGGGACGTGGCCGACGAACTGGAGGCATGGTACATCGCCACCGGATCCTTCCTCAGGAAAAAGGATCTGGCCGCCCATATGACCCGCGTCGAAGATCCGGTCTCGGTGGACTACCGGGGATACACCGTCTACAAGTGCCCGCCCTGGACCCAGGGCCCGGCCCTGTGCCAGGCCCTGACGCTGCTGGAGGGGTTCGACCTGAAGCAGATGGGGCATCTCTCCGCCAGCTACATCCACACCCTCACCGAGTCGTTGAAGCTGGTCTTCGCCGACCGGGACGAATATTACGGCGATCCCCTCTTCGCCCAGGTCCCCATGAAAACCCTCCTGTCCCGGGACTATGCGCGGGTCCGCCGCACACTGATCGATCCAAACCGGGCGTCGTTGGAGCGCCGTCCCGGAGACCCGTACCACATGAAGCCCCTCAAGGGAATGATGCTGGCCGGCGACAATCCGAACCGGATTCCCATCAGCGACACCACCACCTGCGTCGTGGCGGACAAATGGGGCAACGTGGTGGCCGCCACTCCCAGTTGCAATCTGTCGGGCAACCTCCCCGGACCCTCAGGCGTCACCACGGGGAACCGGCTCCGGAGCCTGAACACGACCCGCGGCCATCCCAATCGCATCCAGCCGGGCAAGCGGCCCCGCATCACCCTGACGCCCACCCTGGTCACCCGGGACGGCAAGCCGGTCATCGCCATCAGCGTGGCGGGAGGCGACCTCCAGGACCAGACCACGCTGAACGTGCTGTTGAACCACGTGGAGTTCGGCATGCTTCCGGACAAGGCGGTGACGGCGTCCCGCTTCAACACGGACCACCTCCAGAATTCCTTCGATCCCAATCCGAACCGTGACGAGGCTTTCGTCAAGGCGGGGAGCCTGCGGGTGCACAGTGGGGTCGGCGGCCAGGTCCAGGAGGAATTGAAGCAGAAGGGGCACCGCCTGACCACCACCGACGGCTTCATCGCCCGGCCGGTGATGCTCTACATCGATCAGGAAAAGGGAGTCATCCACGCCGCAGGGGATCCGGCCGCGGGCCGGCACGCCGCCGCGATCGAGTAGGAACGGGAGAGGGGACTTTCCTGTCCCCCATAAGGACAGGTGATTTGCAATCACCCAGTCTTTGCTCAACTTGTAGAGCAGGAAGCGTATAGGGGGGACTACCGTCCCCCCTACCCCCCCTGGTCGGCGGCTAAAAGCCGCCGCTCCCGCTCCGGTCCCACGGGAACGCGAAGGTGGGTTGGTTCGCGTAGCGCTTCATCTGAATCGATAGGCGTGATCCGGCGCCGGGGCCCAGGCGAACGGTGAACGCCGAGTCCCCCACTTCGATCCGGCGGCCATCGACCGTGACCGACACCGCGTCATGCTCGGCGTACGCGCCGGTCTGAAGGACGAGCTCGCGGCTCTCCACCGGGTTGGTATTGACCAAAACGAGGGTGACACCCTCGGAACCGATCTTTTCGACCAGCGCACCCACCCCCCGGGGCAGTCCCGGCCGCCGCTCCCGGACGTCGAAGTAGCGAAGCTGTGCGTGCACCACGTTGCCGCCGCTGCCCGGGTCGTTGGCCCCGAGCATGAGGTTGTGAAGGCTGCTGACCGAGGTGACCACCGGCATGTCGGGTGCCTGCCGGGTGTCCGTCGTCCGGGAGTCCTCCCGCACCTTTTGGACCTGCCTTCGGATCACGTCCAGATCATGCGCCATCGCCTCCATGGGAAAGTCCGGGTCTCCACCCTGCAGGTACCGGACCCAGGGTTCTTCCGCGACCCGGGGCAGGTCGGCCTCCTCCAGAGTCCAGGTGTAGATGTCGGTCAGCTCCGGAAGCGACCAGAAATTGACGTTCCCGCCGCGGCGCGAGCTGTTGTCGATGTAGGCGTACCAGCCATCGTCGCCGTACTTGTGCGGGACCATGAGGCGCCCGTCGATGACCTTCTGCGCCGCGTACATGTTCTCGATCTGCGCTCGCAACGTGTCCACGTACTTGCGGTCGCCCGTGAGCATGAACGCGATGCCGAAACCGACCCGGGCGCCCCGCATCACGTAGTTGTTGCCCGGATTGTCCGATCCGTCGGCAGACTTGGGACGGAAGTTCCATCCGTAGACTCCGCCCCACCACTTGCCGTCCCACTCCCCTCCGATGGATCCGTCGAGGCCGATGTTGCTGGGAAGATTGCCGCCGTTGCGGGCGGCCCGATCGACCCAGGCGTCGACGTACTCCAGAATCCAGTTCCGGTACTTCTCCTCCCCGGTCAACATGTACGCGGTCATGGCCAGGTTCGTGGCCAGCATGTTCTGGGGGTGGTCGCCGCTCAGGTTCACCGTGTATCCCATCCGGGTCCAGCGCTCCGTTCTCGGGGGTTGCCCCGGACGGGGGTCGTGACGGGGACGCGGGTTCCCACCCCAGTGATACTCCGTGGCCGGCGTCAACAGCGGCCCCCGGCTTCCGTTGAACAGGCTTCGGATGATCTTTTTCTCCGGGTCGTAGTTGGGAGCCTCGGGGTCCTCGTCCATGTAGAAGCCGGCATAGCGCCGGGCCCGGATCAGGTATTGCGGGTCCTGAGGGCGGGCGAGACCGTACCAGTACCAGGGAGCCATCCCTTCGCCCGTGTGCTCCCAGTCGAGTTGCGGACAGAACTCCCGGTAGAACATGCCGTCCTTGGCCGCCGCCACCAGGGGTTCCCGGGCTTCCGTGAACTGGTCGAGGTGTCCTTCCCAGATCTTCTTGTGCAAAGCCAGGATCTCGGGCGGCCCGCCCAGCATGTAGAGGATGGGCAGATCGCGATAGGTTTCGGTGACGTCGTCGGGGCCGTCCATGGCCCCCCAGTTGGGAGTGATCCGCATCCAGCCGCGGACGTCGACGTACTTGTCGGCGGCCACGAACGCCGCCTCGGCGTTGGAATCGATGAGCGCCCACTGGGCCATGGCCCACGCGGGCGGGGGCATCGGCGCGGTGATCTCGATGTCGGGTTTCGCCAAGGTCAACGATCCGGTCACGAGACCGAGAGCGACCGGGATGAAGGCGATCCGGGGTGTTTTCCGGCTTGGAACAGATGCGGCCATTTTTTCCTCCCCGTGTCATGATAGGGGTCTCAAGCGCATAAGAGAATCGGGAATTGCAAATGAAAGCGAGGGAAATCCTGAAATGCAACGAGCGATAGGTGCGGGCGTCTTGATTCTGGTGTCATTCGGACAGGTTCTGGCGGGAGCGGATTCCGCTTCTCCGCTCCAAGTCGGATCGCGGCTCGAGCTGTTCGTGGACGACTACCTCATCGAGTCCATGGACGGAGTTCGCCTCCGGCTTCACACGCCGCGACCGGCGGGCATCGTCATGAACCACGACAAACCCTGGGAGGGCACCACCAGCGCCTACCACACGGTCTTCCAGGACGGGGAGATCTTCCGCATGTACTACCGGGGCAGCAGTCATGCCGGATACACGATTCAGTCGCTGATGAAACCGGGCGAGACGCCCATTCCCGAACATGAGCAGGTGGCCTGCTACGCCGAGAGCCGGGACGGGATCCACTGGACCCGCCCCCCCCTGGGGCTGATCGAGTTCGAGGGGTCCAAGGACAACAACATCGTCTGGATCGGAAACCGGGCCGGGGGCCACAACTTCGCCCCCTTCAAGGACGGAAATCCCGATGCTCCCGATTCGCAGCGATACAAGGCGGTGGGATCGAGCAATATCGACGGCAAACCGGTCCTGCTGGGCTTCGTTTCTCCCGACGGAATCCGCTGGAGCCAGGTCCGGGACGAGCCCATCATCACCGACGGCGCCTTCGATTCATTGAATGTGGCCTTCTGGGATTCGGTGCGGCAGCGTTACTCAGCCGTCTACCGGGCCGGCCATGAAGGCGTCCGGTCTTTCAAGTTCTCTCATTCCGATAACTTCGTCGACTGGCCGCCAGGCACGTTTGCCGACTATGGAGACACTCCGCGGGAGCAGCTCTACACCAACGGCACCTCCCCCTATTTTCGGGCGCCTCACATCTACCTGGCCTTTCCCAAGCGTTTCGTTCAGTGGAGGACGATGCACCTCGACGTTTCCGGTTCGGGGGTATCGGAAGGGGTCTTCATAAGCAGCCGGGACGGAGTGCACTGGGACCGGCGCTTCATGGAGGCATTCGTGCGGCCGGGGCGGGACCCCAGGAGTTGGGTCCATCGCACCAACATGATCGCGGCCGGGGTGCTGCCTACGGCCGACGACGAGATATCGATCTACGTGGCCCGCCACTACACGTCTCCCAGCGCCCACTTGGAGCGCATGGTCCTCCGCACCGACGGCTTCGTCTCCGCTTCTGCCGGCTACGGCGGCGGGGAGGTGCTGACCAAGCCCCTGATCTTCCCGGGGACCAACCTGGTGCTCAACTTCGCCACGTCGGCCGCCGGAAGCATTCACCTGGAGATTCAGGATGCCGAGGGCAGACCGCTCCCCGGCTTCGCTCTGGAGGAATCGCCTCTGATCTGGGGGGATGAAATCGAGCACACCGTCCGCTGGGAGCGTTCCCATTCCATGGCCACCTCCGACCAGCCCCTGAGACGGATTTCCGGGAAACCGGTGCGGCTCCGCTTCGTCATGAAAGACGCCGACCTGTTTTCGCTGCAGTTCAGGTAAGCCGCCGAGTCCGGTCGGACAAAGGGGAAAAGGAATTGGCCGGGACGATCCGGAAGACACCGTTCATCCCCAGGTCGTTTCCCGGAATTCTGTTGGCTGCCGTCCTGGCGGCGTTCGGCGGAGCCTGCTCACGACCGGACGGATACCAACCGGCGCAGGAGACCGGAGATTTGCAGACTCGGAAAGAACGGGTCCGTACCCCCCCGGACACCGGCAATCGCTCGAGGCCGCTCCGGATCGCCGCCGTCGTGACCACCTTCTTTCCCAACAGCCATGCCGGAGTCATCGTCGACAAGTTCCTCCGCGGATTTCCCACGGATGAGGGCGTCATTCCGCCCCGGTCTACGATCGTCTCGCTGTACATCGACCAGATTCACGAGCGCGACGTCGGCCGCCAGATCGCCTACGAGTTCGACATCCCCTTGTACGAGAGCATCCGGGCGGCTCTGACCCTGGGAGGAGACGACCTGGCGGTGGATGCGGTACTGCTCATCGGGGAGCACGGCGACTACCCGCGGTCGGAATTGGGCCAGGAGATGTTGCCGCGGCGCTACTTCTTCGAACAGATCGCCGGCGTCATCTCCGAGGCGGGACGGCCCATCCCGGTATTCAACGACAAACACCTCTCCTACCGGTGGGACGATGCGGCCTGGATGTAC
>JAPOYZ010000426.1:0-4973 GCA_026706325.1 Candidatus Aminicenantota bacterium | reverse complement strand
ATTTCCCGCTCTGGGCCGGTTCCGCTCTCCCGGTCGTCTGGCGGAATCCCAACTGGGAACATCCCCTGGATCAACCGGTGGACCAGGCTCTCGTCATCGGCTTTCACATGGTGGAGCGGTACGGCTTTCACGCCCTGGAGGTCCTCCAGTCCAACGTCGAACGGCGACGCGGCGGCGAAACCGGAGTCCGCTCCGTGCAATGCCTGTCGGGCGACGAAGTGTGGCGAGCCGGAGAGGAGGGACGATGGTCAATCTCGCTGGCCAATGGGGCACTGAGCCGGATCGAGGATGGACCGGGCCAACTGGACCCGAAGCAGGTCTACGATCCCCATGTTTTCCTCGTGGAATACGTCGACGGTCTGGAAGCCACCGTTCTGATGTTGGGCGACGGATACGTTCGGAAATTCGCCTACGCCCAGAAACGCGGAGCATCGACCGACTCGCTCGAGTACCACATCGCCGCGGGTCCCGCCCGAGCCGCGTTCGGTTATCTGGGTCTCAACATCGAGGACTTCTTCGCCTCGGGCCTCGCTCCCAACCCCGTGGAACGAACCCTGCTGACCACCGGAATCCTCGAGGCAGCCATGATCTCCCGGAGCCAGGGCGGAACACGGGTGCTGACTCCGCACCTCTCCACCATCCGGTACCAACCGGGAAAAGGAGCCAGGAGGCCGTCGGGTCCACGGCCGAAGGGTGCGAGCGTCGGCGATTGGATCGTCCACGAACCCGGCGCCACGCCAGCCGCCCAGCCGATTCCCATCAAGCGCGACGGAACCGTCCGCCGACCCCAACCCACGAATTAGGAGCTTCCCCACCGGCCCCTGCCCGGCGAAATGCCGTTAGAAAAAGGAAAGGAGCGGCGACTTTCCTGTCGCCGGTGGAGCGGCGGTTTTCCTACCGCCGCACTCCGTTGTGACAAACTTGGCGACGAAGACCGGGAGATTGGAAATTGCCCCCTTTTTCTCAGAGAAGAAGGGGAGTGCTTGCCGTTCCGGCTCCACCGACCTTAACGGTGACCCCCGTTCGACGGTCACAACCGCGCCTCCGGAAAGCCGAATCGGAATCCGTTAAGGTACATCGAATCGACATGAGATTTGACCCGTTTTGAACGTTCCGTCCATGAAAAACTCGCTACTTTTAAAGCTGGTTACATCCACTCCCGCCCGGCTCCGCCATGAGTGACCCTGAACGCACGCAGGTCTGGCAGGTGCCCGAGCCCCTTGCCATGCACGACGTGCGCCTGGGCGACGGCGCCGTGACTACGCTCCGGCGCCACGGGAATCCCTCTGGCCCGCGCATCGTTCTCAGCCACGGCAACAGCCTCGCGATTGACCTCTATTACCCGTTCTGGTCGCTGTTCGCGGACGCCTTCGATCTCGTGCTCTACGACCTCAGGAACCACGGCTGGAATGCTCCCGGGCCGCTGCGCAGCCACCATGTGCCCGCACTCATCGATGACCACCTGCGCATCCAGGATGCCATCGAGCAGGGATTCGGGAGGAAGCCGCAGGCCGGCGTGTTCCATTCTCTCTCGGGGCTGGTCTCGCTGCTGTCCCCCTCGCGGGGGGGAGAGTTCGTGGCCCGCGTTCTTTTCGATCCACCGCTGTGCGAATTCGGCCCTGCCCGGGAGGAGTGTCCCGACGTGGCAAGGCGGGCGGCCGCGATGACGCTTGCGCGCACGGCCCGGTATCCGACCCGCGCGGACTTTGCGGAGGTGCTTCTTTACATGCCCGCCTTCCAGTACGTAGTCCCCGGCGTCCGCCGCCTCATGGCCCGGACGACGCTGCGCCGATGCCCGGACGGGGACGGCTACATTCTTCGTTGTCCCCGCGAATATGAGGCCCGGATCTACAGGTACGGCGGACAGTATGCGGCGTTGATCGACTTTGGGGCACTCGCCTGCCCGACGATGGTCATGGGGGCCGACCCCGCCATCCCGTACACCTATTTCCCGACCACCGAGCTCCATCATATCCCGACTGTGGACTACGCTTATCTGCCCGGAGGAACGCACCTCCTGCAACTGGAGCAGCCGGAGGCGAGCGCGGCGGCGACGCTGGATTATTTGAAGGCGAGCGGCCTGTTCTGACCACGCAAACTCGCAAACTGAAAGGGACAGTCTCGATTTCCAGGTTTCGCCAGGGTCAACGATCCGGTTACGAGACCGAGAGCGACGCAGATGACGGCGAAGCGGGATCTTTTCCGCTTTGGAACAGTTGCGGCCATTTTCTTCCTCCCCGTGTCATGCTAGGCGTCTCAAGCGCGTAAGAGAATCGGGAATTGCAATTGAACGTGAGGGGGAATCCTGAAATGCAACGAGCGATAGGTGCGACCGTATTGGTTCTGGTGTCATTCGGGCAGGTGCCGGCGGAAGCGGATTCCACTTCTCCGCTCAAAATCGGTTCCCGGCTGGAACTGTTCGTGGACGACTACGTCATCGAGTCCATGGACGGAGTTCGCCTCCGGCTTCAGACTCCACAGCCGGCGGGCATCGTCATGAATCACGACAAGCCCTGGGAAGGCACCACCAGCGCCTTCCACACGGTCTTCCAGGACGGAGACCTCTTCCGCATGTACTACCGGGGGAGCAGCCACGCCGGATATACGATCCAGTCGCTGATGAAACCGGGCGAGAAGCCTATTCCCGAACATGAGCAGGTGGCCTGCTACGCCGAGAGCCGGGACGGCATCCACTGGACCCGTCCCTCCCTGGGGCTGATCGAGTTCGAGGGGTCCAAGGACAACAACATCGTCTGGATCGGAAGTCGGGCCGGGGCCCACAACTTCTCGCCCTTCAAGGACGGTAATCCCGATGCTCCCGATTCGCAGCGATACAAGGCGGTGGGCTCGGGCTACATCGGCGGCAAACCGGTCCTGCTGGGCTTCGTTTCTCCCGACGGAATCCACTGGAGCAAGGTCCGGGACGAGCCCATCATCACCGACGGTTACTTCGATTCCCTGAACGTGGCCTTCTGGGATTCGGTGCGGCAGCGTTACTCGGCCATCTACCGAATCGGTCAGGACGGTGTCCGGACCATCAAGTTCTCTCATTCCCAGAACTTCGTCGACTGGCCGCCGGGCACGTATGCCGACTACGGAGACACTCCCCGGGAACAGCTCTACACCAACGCCACCCGGCCTTATTTCAGGGCGCCGCACATCTACCTGGCCTTTCCCAAGCGTTTCGTTCTGTGGAGGACGTTTCACCCCGACGTCTCCAGTTCAGGCGTATCGGAAGGTGTCTTCATGAGCAGCCGGGACGGAGTGCACTGGGACCGGCGCTTCATGGAGGCTTTCGTGCGGCCGGGGCGGGATCCCAAGAGCTGGGTCCATCGCACCAACATGATCGCGGCCGGAGTGCTGACCACTGCCAACGATGAGATATCGATCTACGTGGCCCGCCATTACACCTCTCCCAGCGCCCACTTGGAGCGGATGGTCCTCCGCACCGACGGTTTCGCGTCCGCTTCTGCCGGCTACGGCGGCGGGGAGCTGCTGACCAAGCCCCTCGTCTTCCAGGGGAACAATCTGGTCCTAAATTTCGCCACGTCGGCCGCCGGAAGCATTCACCTGGAGATTCAGGATGCCGATGGCAATCCGCTCCCGGGCTTTGCCTTGGAGGAATCGCCTCTGATCTGGGGGGATGAAATCGAGCACACCGTCCGCTGGGAGCGTTCGCATTCCCGGGCCACCACTGACGAGCCCCTGAGACGAATCTCCGGGAAACCGGTGCGGCTCCGCTTCGTCATGAAAGACGCCGATCTGTTCTCGCTGAAGTTCAGGTAAGCCGACGAGTCCGGTCTGTTAGTCCCCCTCTTCATCCCAGCTCCGGAATCGGGGGTTAAAAGCCCCCTCCCACCGGATTACACACCCTCGCCCCCAGGCCAAGGGGATGCTAAACCGCAGCTGGACGGAATTGAGGCGTTCGGCGCACCTGCGTCGCCTGCTCGAAAGCGTACGCCAGCCGGATGAGCTTTCCTTCGCTCCAGGCCTGCCCGAAGAAGGAAATCCCCACCGGAAGGCCGTGGACGAATCCCGCCGGAACGGTGATGTTGGGATAGCCCGACACCGCTGCGGCGCCGGAACTGCCGCCACCGTAGCTGTCGCCGTTTACGAGGTCGGTGACCCAGGCCGGACCGCCGGTGGGCGCCAGGAGGGCATCCAACCGATGCTCGTCCATCACCCAGTCGATGCCGTCTGTTTGGCTCAAGCGATGATTCCGGGCCAAGGCATCCCGGTACCTCTTGTCGGTCAAGGGCCCCTTCGCTTGCGCTTGAATGAAGCGCTCCTGACCGAAGTAAGGCATCTCCCGATCCGCGTTCTCCTCGTTGAACTGGATGAGATCCTTCAGTGACCTGACCCGCGGCGAACCTCCCAGTCCGGCCAGATAGGCGTTCAGCCCGGCCTTGAACTCGTAGTACATGACCTCACGCTCCGATTCGCTCCACTGACCCCAGGTCGGGATGTCCGCCGGATCGACGATCACCGCTCCCTGGCCCCGCATGGCCGCGGCCGCCGCTTCTACGATGCGGTCCACGTCCGGATGAAAGCCCAGAAGCCGGCGGACCAGTCCGACTCGGGCTCCGCGAAGCCCGGAAGGGTCCAGAAACCGGCTGTAGTCGGCGTGCGACCGTCCCTGGCTCGCCGCCGTGTGGGGGTCGGCGGGATCGACTCCGGTGAGGGCTCCCAGGACCGCCACAGCGTCCGCCACCGTCCGGGCCATGGGTCCGGCCGTATCCTGACTGTGGGAAATGGGAATGACCCCGGTCCGGCTGACCAGTCCCACCGTCGGCTTGATTCCCACGATCCCGTTGGCCGTGGAAGGACAGACGATGGACCCGTCGGTCTCGGTTCCGATGGCGGCGGAGCAGAGGTTGGCCGAGACGGCCACCCCCGATCCGGAACTGGATCCACAGGGATTGCGGTTCAGGGCGTAGGGATTCCGGGTGCGGCCGCCGCGTCCGCTCCAGCCG
>JAPOYZ010000280.1 GCA_026706325.1 Candidatus Aminicenantota bacterium | reverse complement strand
GCGTCTGCTGGATGCGCGCGACACGTTGACTTGAAGGGATGGCCAGTTTCATCCGCGAATGCTTCGCGCCCGTCGGCGGCGTGAAGCTGGAACTGCCGCCGCGCGAACCGATGCGCGAGCCTCTCGATTTCGGGTGACCCTCGGATGGTGATTCCCGATATGAATATTGGGTCGAGTCAGACCTGCAGATTGTCCAAAACCCGGTCGGTAAACGACCGGGTCGTATGGCCGCCGCCCAAGTCGGGGGTGCCGTGGCCTTGGGCAAAGGTCGCTTCCACCGCCTGCTCGACGGCGGCGGCGGCCCGTTCCTCTCCCAGCCAGTGGAGCATGTTGGCCCCGCTGAGGATGGCCGCCGTGGGGTTGGCGATTCCCTGGCCGGCAATGTCGGGCGCGGAGCCGTGGACCGGCTCGAACATGGAGGGGAAACGCCGTTCCGGGTTGATGTTGGAAGAGGGCGCCTGGCCCAGTCCTCCCGCCAGGATCCCTGAGAGGTCGGTCAGGATATCCCCGAACAGGTTGGAGGCCACGACCACGTCGAACCGTTCGGGCCAACGGACAAAGTTCATGACCGCGGCGTCGATGTGGTATTTGGCCACTTCGATGTCCGGATACTCGGACTTGAGTTGTTCCAGGACCTCGTCCCAGAGCACGAAGCCGTAGCGCTGGGCGTTGGACTTGGTGATCATGGTCAGGTGGCCCCGCCGGGTGCCGGCCATCCGGAAGCCGAAGCGGAGGATCCGCTCGATCCCCTTGCGCGTGTGCAGGGCGGTCTGGACCGCGAACTCGTCGGGCGTGCCGACGCGGAAACGGCCTCCGTTGTCGACGTATTCGCCCTCCGAGTTCTCCCGGATCACCACCAGGTCGATGTCCGCTGGGCCCTTCCCGGCCAACGGCGTCCGAACCCCCGGAAAGAGCCGGGCGGGCCTCACGCAGGCGTACTGGTCGAAGCGCTGCCGGATGCGGATCAGCGGCGCCAGGGTCACGTGGTCCGGAATCCGGGCCGGGTCTCCGATGGCTCCCAGGAAGATGGCGTCGCTGGGGGCCAACTGGTCCAGGTAGTCGTCCGGCACGACGGCGCCGTGCCGGTGGTAGTAGTCCGAGCCCCACGGGACCTGGGTCACCTCCAAACGGAAGCCCCCGCCAACATCCTGCGCCGCGTCCAATACGCGGAGCGTCTCAGCCGTGACCTCCTGGCCGATTCCATCTCCGGGGTAGGCGGTAATCCGATAACTTCGCATGGTGTTCTCCGTCGGTGTCCAGCGGGCTCAGGTTAGCAGTCCGCTCCGAATGTCGCCATGGACGGCACGCTTCATGTTCGCTCCAGACGTTGTTGAATCAGAATTCCGCAAATAATCAGGACCAATCCTGCCAAGGTGGAGGGCAGGATCGGCTCGCCGACCAGCACCCGGATGAAGACCAGGGAGAGGAACGGGGCGAGAAAGACCAGGTTGCTGACCTGTGCGGTAGTGCTGGCCAGTTCCAGCGCCTTGAGCCAGAGGAGAAAGGTCAGTCCCATTTCGAACAGTCCGGAGTAGAGGCCTCCCAATAGGCCCGGCCATGCAGGTATTCGGATCCCCTCACCCAGCAGGACGGTGGCCAGGATGAAAAGGGAGCCGAACCCGAAACTCAGAAAGAGTCTCAGGACCGGATCGCGGCGGTCCCTCAAATTGAAGATCCAGAACAAGGCCCAGATCAGGGAGGAGCCCAACGCCAGAGCGGCGCCCAGGGGATGGGAGACAGCCAAGCCGGTCACTTCCCCGCGCGTGGCGATCAGGACCACCCCGGAGAAGCTGACCAGGATCGCGGCCACGCTTCCTGCGCCGATCCGTTGCCCCAGCAAAGGCACCGAGAGGAGGACCAGCACCACGGGCCATGTGTAGTTCAGGGCCAGTGCTTCCTGGGCCGGAATCAGGGAGTAGGCCTTGAACAGAACCAGGTAATAGAGGTATGGGTTCAGTGCCCCGAGGCCGGCGGAACGGAGGAGTTCGCGGCCGGTGAGCCGCCGCAGGAGAGCGACCTTTCCCTGGGCCGCCAGGACCAGAAAAAGGGCCAGAAAGGCCGTCCAGGAGGAGATCAGGAGCAGGTGGATGAAGTCCACGTGCCTCAGGGTCAGCTTGAAGACGGAGGCGACGGTGGACCAGAGGAGTACGGCGGACAGGGCGTAGAGCCAGGCACGGCCGGGCATGGCCCGGATTGTCCCAGGATGCCGGGGAGGATGCCACCGGCGGCGCTTGGGATGCCTCCCTGATCAGCCGTCCCGAACGATTCTGTCGACACGGCCGGAACTCATGAAGACGATCAGGCCCGTCCGGGCGGTCGTCGATGGGAGATATTCGCGAACCTGCCGGCGATACATGGCGGCCTGCTTTCTGCCGGGTTCCACGTCACTTTTCCAGTCCACCACCACGTCGATCCGCCCCTCCCCGTCGATGGCAACGGCGTCGGCAATGCCGGAAGTGAGGGATACCGCCGAACCCTCGACGGCGCTGGCGTAGACCGGAAATTCGGGAACCAGCCGCGGCCGGAGGGCAACGACTTCGGGAAGTTGCAAGGTCCGCATCACTGTGGCTGCCATCTCGGTACTGGACGGCCCCGCCGCCGCATCTTCTTCGTCGTCAAGGCCCAATTGACCAATCAGTTCCTCGGCTCGCGCCCGCACGGCGGCCTCGTCCGATTGGATTTCTCCGGTCAGGATCTCCTCAATCAGTTTGTGCAGGATCAGTCCGCGGGTCCATCCTCCCTGGACCGGCGTCTCTTGGGCCACGTCCGGAACAGCTTCCAGTGTTGCCTCAATGCCGGCAAATACGGCTTCCTCTTCTTCCTCCGGTTCCACGGGCGCCTCGTGGCGAGACGGTCGATCCCATGATATTTGCCGCTGATTGGCATGGATCTCGGCAGCCTCCCGTTTCCAGGTGGCAAGATCCTGAGCATTGGGACTGGAGCCGGCTTCACGTTCCGGCGCTCCTCCGAACCCTCCACCCGCCGAAATCGAAGGAAGGGAATCGAGATCGATGTCGATCAAACTGAACCAATCACCCCCAATGCGTTCGTTCTGCCTGGGGAGCACCAACAAATCCCGGGCACGGGTCAGCGCCACATACCAGAGGCGGATCCGCTCGGCCCGCAGTTCCAGTTCCTCCTCGTCGCGGACCTCTGCATAACCGTCACTTGAGAACGCTTTGTTCTTGAAGTGGATGGTGTCGTCAGAGCGCCCGTAGAGGAATCCCGTAACATTGCGAGGTCTGGTGGTCGAATTGATGGGGATCACGATGGGCCATTCCAACCCCTTGGCCGAATGCATGGTGATGATGGAAACCGCGTCGGCGGCGGCGTCGGGCCGGCCTTCGGTCTGCGCATCCTGTCCGTTCCAGTGCTGCCAGAGGGCACGGGCGAAATCGCCGATTCCTCGGCTACCGTAAGCTCTCGCCATTTCCAGGACCAGCTCCACATTGGCGAGAGCCCGCTCTGCGCCCCGGAGATGCCGGGCCTTCAAGATCGAATTGACGTGCAACTCCTCCACGGCCTCCACCATCAGGTGGTAGGGCGTCAATTGCCGGGCCTTCCGCGACAGGTTCTGCAACACTTCGAGGGTTCTCCGGAGCACGCCGTTGCCGACCGCCTTCGGATCGGTCCAGAGTGTGAGCCGGCCCGGGCTCCTCTCCTTGGGGCCGAGGCCGGAGTCTGCGCACTGGGCTCGGGCATGCAGCGCCTCGATCTCGTCGGCGATCTCCTCTTCAGTAAGGCCCACCAGAGGTCCCCGAATCAGAGCCCCCAACGCCAGGGTGTCACGAGAATCCGCAATGACTCGGGCGATAGCGATCAGGTCGTGGACCTCCTGGCGGCGAAAGAAACCTTTTCCCGCCTGGGTCGCGATGGGGATTCCCAGTTCCTCCATGGCCTGTTCGTAGATCCAGAGGCTGGTCCCGGTCGGGGCCAGGAGAGCGATGTCTCCCGCCCGCGCCGGCCGCAACGTCTCCTGCTTGTCCCCTACGGGATAGGTCCCGATCAGGTCTTGGACGACCGAAGCCAAAACCTTGGCCTCCTTGCGCCGGACCCGGCGCGCGATCGGTCTCCCCTTGGGGGTCCGGTCCGTCCCATCCAGCTCAATGTCAATGGCGGCGACGCAGGGTTCACCGGCGCTTGGACGGATTGCCGCGAGAGGCGTGAATCCGGGCTGTCCCCGGGATTCGTCCAGCATTGGCTCGAAATGCGCGTTGACGTACTCCAGGATCGGCTTTCGGGTGCGGAAATTGGCTGTGATATGCAGAATGGAGGACGAGTCGCGCCGTTCCAGAGCCTCTTTGGCCAACAGGTAGGTGTTGACGTCTGCGCCGCGGAACCGGTAGATCGCCTGTTTCGGATCGCCCACGGCGAACAATGCTCCGGGACGAATGGCCCGTTCCTGCCAGGGCAAGTCGGGATCTCCCTCGCCGGCGAGCAACCAGATAATCTCGGCCTGCAGTGGGTCGGTATCCTGAAATTCGTCGACCAGAATGCGGGGATAGCGGCTCGCCAGCGCCTCCCGCACCGATTCGTTCTGTTTCAGAAGATCACGGGCCTGGTACAACAGATCGTCGAAATCAAGAAGAGCGGCATCTCGCTTGTACTCCCGGTACAGCTCCCGCAAACGGTCGAACTCCTCCACGAAACGAACGAACGCCAGTGCACCGAGTTGAGAGTGG
This sequence comes from Candidatus Aminicenantota bacterium, assembly GCA_026706325.1. Taxonomy (GTDB): domain Bacteria; phylum Acidobacteriota; class UBA6911; order RPQK01; family JAJDTT01; genus JAJDTT01. Next base: position 6,868 of record JAPOYZ010000280.1, on the reverse strand, counting down.
AACTCCTCATAGGCGGTACCGCAGGCGTCGTAATGGGCGTTCCCGGCCGCGCTGAGTCGTTCCCCCAGAGCTGTGCTCCCGCCGATGGCTGCCGCCGCTTGCTTCCATCTGGTCTTGCGGCGCCACTGCTTGAACTCCGATGAGCCCTTCTTGCAGGCTGACGGGGGCCGGTGAAATAGAAGGTTCTTTAGGAAGCGGCCGGTCAAGGACGGTACGTCAACTCCGCGAATGAACTCGGCGACCCGAAGAAGATCCTCGATCATGGCGGCGGTGTCCGGCTCTTCCACGTTGCAATTCCGATACCATGCCGCAAAGGCGCTGGTGGCTTCCACGAACCGGTCGGAGACCGCCGGATCGAGGTCAGGCGCGGCAGCTTGAGCGGTCCGGTGGACCTTTAGGAATTCAGCGGTCCGTTTGGCCAGTGCAACTGTTTCTTCCGGGGCTGCCAAGACGAGGGCAGCCAGAAAATCCTGCGTTCCTCCGGCATCCCGGATCGGGGGAATGCGCCCCAGTCCCTCGCTCCCGCGATCCCTGCCGAACCGGGCGGAAAGCCACGCTTCCAGCAAGTCCCTGTAGGCGAGTTCGGCGGCTGACGGATCGATGATGGCCGCGCCTGGATCCAGGTCCGTTTCCACCGGGTAGGGGCGAATCAGTTGTTGACAGAAACCGTGGATCGTGGTGCAGGTGATTTCGTCCAGGTTCTTCGCACCATGCACCAGATGGCCCTTCTGCGCCCGGGTAAGACCTGACGGCAACGCCTCGGCGAGCTCTTTGGGAATCGTACCGGACAACAGGTCCCGCACCATGGTCTCGATCCGTTCCAGCAGTTCGGACGCGGCCGCCTCGGTGAAGGTGATGGCGACGATGTCCCTGGGGTGTACTCCTGCGCCGACCATCATTGCCGCTCGTCCGGCCATGAGGGCCGTCTTTCCGCTCCCGGCGCCCGCCTCCACCAGGAGGGTACGTTCGTGGTCCGTCAGCGCCGGAATCCGGGCAGCCGAATCCGGGAGTGGGGGAGCTGGTCCGTCACCTGCCATACTGTGAATCCGTGGTCCGAGTCGCACGTCGGGTCCATCCATGACCCGGTCCCGTCAAGGCTCACTCCAAAGCGGAGCGATATCGCGGAGTACCTCTTTGGCCAGGGGCAGTTTTGCCGCGAGATAGCTTTCCTTGGCTCCGCCCGGAAGTGCAAAAGCCAAGTCGTACCAAGGCTCGTCTGCAGCAGGACCGGAAAGCGCCTTTCCCTGGGTGAACAGCGCCGACGCCGCAACCATATGCATCGACAGTCTGTCCAGCGTGTCTTCCGGGTCTTCCAGTGGATGCAATGCCTGATCTGCCCGGGGATACAGAAGACGGGTCTCGACCAGGAGTTCTCCATGGATCAGGGTTCTGACGGCAAATGCATACAGGCACCGCTGGAGCTCCGCTCCCCCTTTGATCTGGGGTGGACGACCGCGCAGTTTCCCCGATTTGTAATCGGTGACCCTGCCTTGGCTCCGATCCCCGGCAAGGTCGAAACGGTCGATGGACCCACCGATGCGAATTCCCGTTCCCGGGATTTCGACCTCGGAGCGAGGGTCCCACGGTAAACGGGTGCGCGCATGGTCCCCCAGAGCGTCCGCCAAGGGACCGCCTCCGAACGGGACCTCGGCCCAGGTGGCTTGGCCCGGCAAGGGAGCTTCTTGGAGCGTCAACGCCAGATCGGCCAACTCCGCCGCGTCCGCCAGCGTTCTCAACCAGATCGCCGGAGGGGGCACAGGCCGCGATTCGTCCCACCGGGTTTTGACCTCGTATGTGGACTGACTTACGGCTCGTCCGATCGCCTCGGTGGAAGCAGCGGCGAAACCGCCTGCTCCAGGGTCCTCCAAGCGAGTCACCGTGCCCTGGAGAATCTCATGCAGCAGGTTTCCGAAGTCGAGTGAGTCAAGGGTGAGGGGCTCATCCGTTTCCACCGGGGCACGCCATCGAAACCCATAGGTCCAGAGGTATCCCAAAGGGTCTCGGAGCAGCTTGACCAGGGAACTGGCGGATTGGCGACGGTCCAGGGCGCGGAGCAGTAGCGGATGATCTTTCCTGACCACACCGTCGTGCCCGGTCAGTTCGGGCCCATGCCAATCGATCCAGGTCTGAAGAGCCGACTTTGCGCGAGACCGCCGGCTGAACTCCCGCGGGCGGGCCATCAATCGGTCACTTTCGGAGGCGGCATGCTCCGGCTCCCGGCTCTGGGCCAGATAGGCCTCTTCGCGATGGTGAGGGTAGAGTGGAGAGATGCCGTTGAGCCGGCCTTCGCTGTCACGCCGTGCCCGGGAACAGACGACTTCAATCTCTGCCGTTCTCATGATGGTCTCGAAGTCACGCCGGTCGGCTTCGTGAACCGGCCGGGGATCGAGCCGCTCTGCTGAAATCACATGGTTCGGTAACAGGGGATCTTCCGCAGCGCGCCGCGGCCAGGATCGCGAGGTCAGGCCCACGAGCCAGCAGAGAGGCCGGGGCACGGCGGCGATAGCCGAAGCGGGCCCCCAGACCATGGCAGCGCCCGGCTCGATGCGGTCATCGACTCGCAGTCCGGTCAGTGTAATGTCGAGCGCTGCTGGTGGTCCCTCCATCAGCGCCTTGCGCCACAGCCAGAGCGCCCTTCCTTCCAGGAGCCGTTCGCCGACGGACTTCGCTTTGTTCCGGCCCAGCGCCAGGGTTCCTATGATCTCCTCCAAGAGTGGCCGGTAGTCGCCGTCAGGAGACTCCGGACGGCTCATTTTGGCGATCGCTCGGCGCCAACGGGCGGCATCCAGCAACGGCGCTCCCTCGGGCAAGGCCTGCCACCAGTTTCCCGGCAGGGCATTGAATCGCTGGATTCGGGAGCGGAGGAGCGCGGCCAAACGGACGACACGCGTGCGCGAGAATCCACGCAGCAATATCTCGGCGAGGGCGGCGGCAAGCTGCCCTTCGGCCGTCGAAAGCGCAGTCCGGCCGTGAATGAAGTGAAGCGGCAGATTGGCGGCTTCCCCCAGCGCCAGCATATGGTCGTCCCAGTTCTCCGGCGAAGCAGCGGTGATGGCGATCTGCTGTGGCAGCGCGCCTCGGGCAAGATGGTGCCGGGCCCACCGCAAGGCTTCCAGCACCTCGTGGCGCGGACTGGCGCAGGAGAATGCTCGACCTGAGGGTTTCGCCTGCTTGGAAGTCTTGACTTCGGTCCCCGAGTCGAGAAGCCAATCCGGTGACCTTCTCCCCTCCGCCACCCAAACCACGTCTGTCTTCCGGCGGATCAGGGCCAGAAGGGACCGCCAGACCGGAGACATTTCAGTGCGGCCGTGAATCTCAATTCGTCCGAAGATCGAGGGGGTATGAACGGCGCGCCGCGCCGCGGCGGCCGCCAGGTCGCGGGGCCGGAGTTGATTCGCAGGCAGCCTGGAGAGCACTTCGCGCTCGAGGAGGGCCAGCGAGTCGAGGCGGGTTCTGGCTGTTTCGCTCGTCGCCGCGGCAGCTTCCCCATCCAGTTTCAGACCCGCACGCCAAACCTTGGACAAGCTCGCCACCGCCGCCCGTTGAAAACCGGGGAGCGTCTTGATGCTGTCCAGCTCACCCAGCGGTTCGGAAACGGATTCAGCGACCGCGGCCTTGAGAGCATCCGGATCGATGGGCCGAAGGAAGCCCCCGGCCAACCGGGCCGCAACTTGCTCCATGGTCAGGAGGCCCAGACCCTGTTCGCCCGCCAGTGCAGCCTCGGTCCGATGGCTTCGCCATCCGTAACGACTGTGAATCACCCGCGTCTTGCGGAATGTGTTTTTCGACTCCCGGTCCAACGTTTCCGTCTGCCTTTCCCGCAAGAAGCGTGAGACGGGCCGACAACCCGTGGTCCGATTCTACGTGAATCCAAGGCCCGCTACGCGTAGACTACTCTTGTCTCTGTACGCTTTCCTGATTCTTGAACGGGACTGCTAGAATCGCCGTCAAATAGTTGCCGGCGGGAGGCGTGTCCCAAGGCCGGCCTGAACGGATGTCCGGGACTGGACTCGAACCGGAAGCATGAAACGGAAACTCCTTGCGCTGCTGATGCTGGCGTCTTCGCTGATTCCGGCGTTCGCCGGAGTCTCGTTCGCGCAGGACTCGCCCCAGGATCTGGCGGACCGGTTCCTCGCCGAAGCGGACGAACAACTCGGCCAAGGTCAGGCTCAAGCCGCCCGGAAATCCATGAGCGAGGCGCTGGACCTGCACCGGCAACAGGGCGCCCAGTTGCCTCCTCAGTTCTATCTCAAGTATGGGCGGATTCTGAATCTCTGCGGCGCGGCCGCCGAGGCCATGGAGGCCCTGCAGCGCTATCTGGCCACGGGCGCCGGCGGCCGATCCCGAAAACAGGCGTTGGCGCTCCTGGCGAGGGTGGCGGGCAAGCGCCTGTGGGTCGAGGCCAGGACCGGCAGCGACCCCGGCCTGATCCGTGTCCTGGCGGCTGCGGGCGCTGATCCAAGGGTTCAGGATGAGAGTGGCGAGACCCCGTTGCACCATGCCGCCTGGAGCAACCGGAACGCCGGCGTGGTCCGAGCCATCATCGCCGGCGGCGCCAAGGTCAACACGAAGGACCGGAACGGCTATACGCCGCTTCACAACGCGGCCTGGAACAATCCCAATCCCCAGGTGATCCAGGCGTTGATCGGAGCCGGAGCCAATCGAAACGCCAAGGACGAGGACGGCGCGACCCCCTTGCACCTGGCGGTCGGGAGCAACGAAAACCCGGAGGTGGTCCGAGCTCTGGTCGCCGCCAAAGCCAATCGAAACGCCAAGGACGACGAGGGTGTGACCCCCTTGCACCTGGCCGTCAGCCATCCCGACAAGCTCCCGGTGCTCAGAGTGCTGCTGAAGTCCCGAGTCAAGCTCGACCCCAAGGACGACTACGGGACCACGCCGCTGCACTGGGCCATCGGCGACAACGGGAGCCGCGAGTTGGTGCAGACGTTGTTGTCCGCCGGGGCTGACGCCAAGAAACGGGACGACGTGTCCGATACTCCACTGCACTACGCAGCCCGTTACAACCGGGATCCCTTGGTCGTGGGCCTGTTGCTGGCGCGCGGCGCCAAGATCAATGCCACGAACCATGCCGGTGACACTCCGTTGCACCATGCGGCGGCGGACAACGGCAATCCGGAGGTGGTCAAGGTCCTGATCCAGGCGGGAGCGAAAGCCGGTGCGAGGAACGGGTCAGGCTATACGCCGATTCTCAGCGCGGCCATGTTCAGCCGGAATCCCGAAGTGATCAAGGTGTTCCTGGCGTTGGGCGTCAATTCCAATCTCAGAGACCGGCGCGGCAACGGGCTGCTGGACTACGCGGCGGAGATGAATGAGAACCCGGGTATCGTAAAGGCGTTGATCGCCAACGGGGCGGATCCGAACAACCGGAACTGGAACGCCGAGACGTCGCTTCACCGCGCGGCCGGGAACAACCCGAACCCGGAGGTGTTGAAAGCGTTGCTGGAGGCCGGGGCCGTTCCCCAGGTCAGGAACCGGGACGGCAACACCCCGTTGCATTACGCGGCGGCACAGAACCCGAATCCGGAAGTCGTGGAAGCATTGCTTGATGCTGACGCCGACCCGAACACCAGGAATCGAAGAGGCGATTCTCCGCTTCACTATGCGGCGTGGAACAATTCCAACGCGGAAGTTGCGAAAAGCTTGTTATTGGGTGGGTCGGACCCCGATGCCAAGAGCCGCAAGGGAAATACTCCACTGCACTATGCGGCCAGGAACAACTCGAATCCGGAAGTCACGGAAGTGCTGTTGCTGGCCGGGGCCACGCTCGATGCCAAGGGCGAAGGAGGAATGACTCCGTTGGCCCTGGCGAGGAAATTCAACGAATCCGTCGCGGCTATGCTGATGTATCCTCCAAGCGCCGAAGAAACCGCCCCTGTACCCGCCAAACCGGAAGAATGAATCCGATCCATGCCGTTCTGGAGATTCTGTTGGCGTCTCCCGATCCCAGTCGCAAGGGATCGGACAAAGCGGAACAAGAGCAGATTTCTCGATAAACAATAGGTGAGCCTGTATCCTGACGGGTGTAGAAGGCCCGGGGAATTGCAGTTCTGCGCTTTGACTTTCCCGAAGGACGCTGGTACGACCTGCGTGCGGGTTGTTCACTGAAGGGAGCGAACCAATGAAGGGAACCATCTTCGATCTGAGCGGCCGGACCGCATTGATCACCGGCGGCAGCCAGGGGCTGGGTAGAGCCATGGCCCACGGGTTGGCGCGGGCCGGGGCCGAGGTGATGATCAGCAGCCGCGGTGAAGAAGGTCTGCGGAATACGGTCGCCGGGGTCCCGGACGCGACCATTCACTACCATGTGGCCGACATGACCTCCCGGGAACAGGTTCGCTCGCTGGCGGAGACCTCGCTGGAGGTCATGGGAAGGGTGGACATCCTGGTCAACAACGCCGGCTGCAACACGCCCGAAGCCATCGACGAGATCAGCGACGAGATCTGGGATCGCACCGTGGAGCTGAATCTCACCTCCTGCATGGCGCTCACCCGGGCGCTGGCTCCCCAGATGAAGGCCCGGCGATGGGGCCGGATCATCCACATCTCTTCCATCATGGGCTTGGGCTCCAAAGAGAAGCGCAACTCCTATTCGGCCACCAAGGCGGCGCTGCTGGGACTCTGCCGCGCCAGCGCCCAGGACCTGGGGGAATACAACGTGACCGTCAACTGCCTGGCGCCGGGCCCCTTTCTCACTGAAATGCCGGGGGGCCTGCTCAGTCCCGCGGAGAAGCAGGTCTTTTCGGATCGCACGGCTCTCGGCCGGTGGGCCGAGCCTGAGGAGCTGGTGGGACCGGCGCTGTTGCTGGCCAGCGAGGCGGGAAGCTACATCACCGGAGCCGTCCTCGTC
>JAPOYZ010000319.1 GCA_026706325.1 Candidatus Aminicenantota bacterium | reverse complement strand
GGCACCTGTTCCCCGACCTGAAGGTGACCACCATGAAGGGGCGCCAGAACTATCTCTGTCTTCGCAAGCTGGAACGGCAGACCAGGGCGCCTTCCCTGTCCCAAGAATGGCTCCAGTCCCGGCAGGCCGTATCGGAGTGGGCCCTGGAGACCGAAACCGGAGATCGTTCCGAACTGGAATGGATGTCCGATTCGGATCCCCTCTGGAGAGATCTGGATGCCCGCAGCGAGAACTGCACCGGCCAGAAATGCCCGCACTTCGATGGCTGCTTCATCACGCGCATGCGCCAGAAAGCCCTGGAATCGGACGTCATCATCGTCAACCATGCCCTCTTCTTCGCGCACCTGGCCCTGGAAGTCGATGAGCTGGGGAGCATCCTCCCCGACTACTCCACGCTGATCCTGGATGAAGCCCACGCGGTCGAGGAGATCGCCTGCACCCACCTGGGAAAGCGAGTCAGCAGCTACCAGGTGGAGGAGCTGGCCCGGGACCTGGCCGCGTCCTACCCCGACACCGATTCGATGAGGGCCGTCCGCGACCTGGAGTCCCGCGCCGGGACGTTGTTTTCCGCCCTGCCGGCCGCCGAAGGAACCTGGGGCCTCGACTCGGCGAGAGGCGCCGACGGCGCGCCGCTCGACTTGCGGGCGCCCGCCCTGCCCGCCTACCGCCAGTTGGCGAGGACCTTGTCGAACCTGCACGACGAGTTGAGCCTGCGGGACCCGTCCCACCAGGAACGGGACATGCTGCTGCGCCGGGTGGAGTCGCTGGCGCTTCACCTGGATCGGTTCTTCGACCTGGAAGACCGGGAGAGCGTCCACTGGATGCGGCGGCGCGGCCGCGGCACGTTCCTCAACCTGACCCCCATCGAGGTGGCCTCAACCTTGGAGGAGAGGCTCTTTTCCCAAATCCCGACCGCCGTACTGGTCTCCGCGACTCTCACCGCCAACGGAGACTTCTCGTACGTCCGCACCCGCCTCGGACTTGGCGACGCCCGCCAACTGGTCACCGAGGGCGAGTTCGACTACTCGAAGCAGTCGCTCCTCTACATTCCCAAGCGTTTCCCGGAGCCGGCTTCACCCGGATACGTGGTCCGGCTGGTCCGGCAACTGGAAGAAATCCTGGATCTGACCCGAGGGCACGCGTTCCTGCTCTTCACCAGCTACCAGCAGCTCAACCGGGTCCACGATCGGCTCCAGGGGCGGCTTCCCTATCCCCTGCTTCGTCAGGGAGACCGTCCGAAATCGCAGTTGCTCCACGAGTTCCGGCATACGCCCCACGCGGTCCTCTGCGCCACCTCCAGTTTCTGGCAGGGAGTGGACGTTCCCGGTGACGCCCTCAGGGCGGTCCTGATCGACAAACTTCCCTTCCAGGCCCCCACCGAACCGGTGGTGGCCGCCCGGCTCAAACGGCTGGAGGAACAGGGGGAAAACTCGTTTTTCCGCTACTCGGTTCCGGCGGCGATCATCGCCCTGAGGCAGGGTCTGGGCCGCCTGATCCGGTCCCGGAAAGACCGCGGGATCGTGGGGGTCTTCGACAGCCGTATTCGCACGCGGCGCTACGGATCACTCTTCATCCGCAGCTTGCCAAGGTTTCCCGTCGTCGATAATATTGAACCCATCAGGATCTCAGCCAATGAGTGGTGGCCCGGGGGCCAGGATCGGCCCGATCCGGCGACGGGTCAGCCATCAATGAGAAAGGTGGACTCATGAAATACTCCACGATCTTCATCGCCGTCGGGATGCTCCTTCTCACCGCACCGAGCCTGGAAGCTCAGGTGGGGCAACTGGAGGGAACGGTCACGGATACGGCAGGCAAACCCGTCGAGGGTGTCGAGATCTCGATTCAAAGCCAGAACACCAGCCGGAAGTACAACCTCAAGACCAACAAGAAGGGCAAGTACTACCACGGCGCCATAAACCTCCAGGCCACTTACACGGTGGTGGCCCGCAAAGCCGGTTACCGCACCGAGTACGAGTCGGGCGTTCGCGCCAGTTTCGGCGTGGATGACGGCGGCTTCGACCCCAGGGGCGGCGGCAAGCGGGGCAAGGTCGACTTCACCCTCAAGGAGGGCAAGTCGGGCAAGCTGGCCTTCGAGATGACCAAGGAAGAGCGCGAGCAGTTCATGAAGCAGCAGACCGTGGTCAAGGAAGTACGCGCCGCCTACAACCGTGGCATCATGGCGTTGAATCTGGGCCAGAATGAGGAAGCCGTCATCGCGTTCCGGGAAAGCGTCTCCAAGGATCCCAGGAGGCCTGCCATCTGGGCCAACCTGGGAAACGCCTACCTGAATCTGAAGAAACACAAGGAAGCGATCGATGCGTACAACAAGGCCATCGAGATCGCTCCCGGCAACGCCACCTTCTACCAGAACCTGGGAAACATCTACGCCAACATGGGCGATTCGGCCAATGCGGAGAAAGCCTTCAAGAAATCGGCTGAGCTCAACGCCGCCGTTGACCCGGCCGCCGCGGCCATCAACTACTACAATATGGGTGTCACCTTCATCAACAAGGGGCAGAACAAGCAGGCTTCAGAGGCCCTGAAGAACGCGGTGGTATCCGATCCCACGCACGCTGAAGCCCACTATCAGCTCGGTATCGTCCTGCTGGGAATGAACCAGATCGACGGGGCCATCAACCATCTGGCCGAATACGCCAAGCTCAACCCCAACGGCGAGAACGCGCCGGTGGCCCGCGATCTGGTCAAGCAGTTGAAGGGCGGCAATTAGGAGACCAGGAGCGGAGCGGCGGTTTTCTTACCGCCGAACTCCCTCTTCACCAAGCGACGACCGAAGAGCGGGCGATTTCCAATCGACCCTTCTTAAGCCGGAGCGGAGAAATAGCCCGCGGCCCGGCGGCAACCCAGGTTCGCCAGCGTGGAGAGGGCGGCAACGGCCGCCTTCCTGACTTCATCCGCGCCGGCCCCGGTCATCCTGTACATCATCTTCAGGACCGTATCCGGAACCTGATGGGCTCGATGCCAATAGGCGACCGACAATTCGGTGACGGCCTGCGCCTGCCGGTCTGAAACTTCCTCCGCGGCCAGGGTCAACAACTCGCCGACCGCACTCTCACTACCCTGCTGAGCCAGCAGGCCCAACGCCGACAGCACGTTCACTTTACGGTTGTGGGCCGACGGCTCATCGAGATACCGCATGCCATAGACTTGAAGCAGTAGAGCGACGGCTTTCTCGTGGCCGATCTCGCCCAGAGTGAGGATGACGGCGGCTTCCAAAGAGCGGTTCCGGCCTTTGCTGAAAATGTAGGTGTCCTGCAAAACGGCGAACAACGGCTCAATTGCCGCCGGATCGCCCAACGCGCCCAGAGCCAGCGCCGCAAATTCCTTGTCTTGCGCAGACTTGGACCTCAGCAGTTCCAGCAACGGATCCAGGAAACGCTTGCAGCGGGTCACACTGACGTGGGGAAGGATCTTGTAGCGTTCGGCTTCGCTGCCGGACCTCAGGATCTGGATACAGGTCGCGACCAATTGATCGCGATCACCGATGTCCTGGCCCCGATACATGGTTCAACGGTCCTTGGAGGGGAAGTTCGCCTAGCCAATCCATCGAAGCCGCAGAAACTCCGACAGCCCACTGAGAAAATTATGATAACATACGCGCCCCGATGCAGAACAAGCCGCGGGTGGCGGCCGCGACCGGGGTCGTCATAGGGTTCATCCTCGGTTTCTTCGCCGCTCGAATTCAGCAAGAGGCGACCGTCTCCGAACCGGCGCCCCAGGCGCAGGAAAACTCCTCCGCTCTGCCATCCGATCATCCCCCGCCGGAAGTGCTGGAGCAGTTGGCCCGGCTCCAGGAGCACGCCAGGGACCATCCCGAAGACACGGAGGTGCGAATTCGCCTGGGCAATTCGTACTACGACATGAAGCGCTGGGACGCGGCCGCCGCCTGGTACACGGAGGCCCTGGAATTGGACCCCGGCAACGTCAGCGTCCGGACCGACCTGGGAACGGCCCAGCTCTACCAGGGACAGGTGGAATCGGCCATCGAGTCCTATCGAAAATCCCTTTCGTTGGAGCCGAATCATCCCCAGACCCTGCAGAATCTGGGCATCGCGCACTACTTTACCGGTGACCTCGAGACGGCGATCCGGATCTGGCAGAGACTCTTGGCGGCCCATCCGGCGCATGCCGACAAAGAGAAGATCGAGGAATTTATCAACAACGCTCGCAAACGCCTGAATCAAGAGCAGTCCTGAGGATGGACGGTTGTTGTTCCGGATTCTGATCCTTCTGCTTCTCCTCCTGGTGGTGCGGGCACTCATCGCGCGCCTGTTCGGAGCAGGCCGAAAGGCCTCGAGAAAACGTGCCCGGGGCGGTTCCAGCAGTGTCCGCGCCACGGTCCGGGGCCGGATGGTGAAGGATCCGCAATGCGGAATCTACGTCGCTACGGACTTGGCGGTCCGAACCCGCAGGAAGAACATGGACCTCTACTTCTGCTCCGAGGAATGCCGGGACAAGTTCCTTCGGGGAGGCCGGGATCGTTAGGCACCCGGACGAATCCGTTTCCTGGGGAGAACAACGACTTTGAGAGTAGGGGTCGTTTCCAAACCGCACCGCACCGAGTTCGCCCGCAACCTGGAGCAGATCCTGCTTTGGCTGCGGCGGCAAGGGTGCGAGACGCTGGTGGAAGAGAGTGTCCTGGAGAACTTCCAACTCTCGGGATACCCGGGTGTCAGCCGGGAAGAGATGCCATCGCGGGTCGACGCCATCATCGTCTTCGGAGGCGACGGCACCATCCTCTCGGTGGCCCGCGCCATCGGCGACAACATCGCGCCCATCCTGGCAGTGAACCTGGGTTCCCTGGGATTCCTCACCGAGGTCACTCTCGACGAACTGTATGAAGCTCTGGACAGGCTGCTGAAGGGCCAACACCGGATCGACGAGAGACGGCTTCTCGACGCCACCGTGAAGCGGGGCGACGGGTCCAGCTCCAGCTTTCACGCGCTGAACGACGTGGTCATCACCAAGGGCGCCCTGGCCCGAATCATCCAGCTCGATGCCTACATCGGTGAGGACTTCATGGCCACGTTTCTGGCCGACGGCCTCATCATCGCCACTCCGACCGGATCCACCGCGTATTCCCTCGCCGCCGGAGGCCCCATCGTGCTGCCTTCCCTGGCCTGCACCGTGGTGACTCCCATCTGTCCCCACACCCTGACCAACCGCCCCCTGGTCTTTCCTCCGGAGAGCGAGATCCGCATCATTCTGACTTCGGGCGAAGACGTCATGCTGACCGTCGATGGCCAGCAGGGAGTGGAACTCGCCGAAGGTGACCAGATCGTCTGCACCTGCTCCCGTCGTCGAATCGAATTGATCAAACCTCACAACAAGAGCTTTTTCGACGTCTTGAGAGAAAAGCTCAAATGGGCGCAGAGGTAGGAACTCATGTCTGCTCCGTCCCGATTGGAAAGGCTCCGGCAACTGGTGGCCCAGGGCTCCGGCGATCCATTTCCGCTCTATGGGCTGGCCATGGAGTACAAGCGGCTGGGCAGGATCGAGGAAGCCGTCCGGGCATTCGGCCGGTTGTTGGAGCTCCACCCCCGGTACATCCCGGCCTACTATCAGTTCGGAACGGCTCTCGTCCTGTCGGGAGACTTCGAGCAGGCTCGGAAGACCCTCGCTCGGGGCATCCGGATCGCCGAAAGCCAGGGAAACCAGCATGCGCGGGAAGAACTGGTCCGGGCACTGGAGGAACTGGAGCAAGAGGAAACCGGACCATGAATGATTCGAACGTGAGTTTGGAGGGACGAGTCGCTCTGGTGACCGGCGCGGGCAACGGCATCGGACGCGAGGTGGCGTTCACCCTGGCTTCGGCAGGCGCCGCCGTCTGCTGCGTGGACCTGGAGCGAGACGCCGTGGAAGCCGTGGCGGCTTCCATCCGGCAGCAGGGCGGCACGGCGCTGGCATTGATCTCGGACGTGGCCGCGGAAGACGACGTGGACCGGGTCCACGAAGACTGCACAAGTGCGCTGGGGACGGTTCAGATTCTGGTCAACAACGCCGGCGTGCAATACCTCAGTCCGGTGGAGGAGTTCCCCATTCCGGAGTGGGACCGGCTCAACGGCATCCTGCTGCGGGGACCTTTTCTGTACATCCGGCGCTTCGTACCCGGGATGGCGTCCCAGGGGTGGGGACGGATCGTCAACCTGACCTCCATTCACGCCGTGGTGGCCTCACCCTACAAGACGGCCTACGTGAGCGCCAAGCACGGCCTGCTGGGACTCACCCGCACCGTGGCCCTGGAAGTGGCCACCCGGGGCATCACGGTCAACGCCGTCTCACCCGGTTATACGAGGACCCGCCTGGTGGAGAACCAGATCGAAAAACAGGCCGAGCTTCACGGGCTCTCACGGCAACAGGTTCTGGAGAAGGTCATGTTCGGGCCCATCCCCCAAAAGGAGCTGGTGGAACCGGAGGAGCTGGCCCAGGCCATTCTTTTTCTCTGCTCCGAATCGGCTCGCCACATCACCGGGAACAACCTGATGGTGGACGCCGGCTGGACCGTGGCCTGAAAGCAGGCCGCCAATTCGCGGCAGGATTCGGGTCAGACTGGATCAGGTCAGAAACCGGTCCCAGGTCTCCATGCGCGGTTCGGGCGGCAGCGAGACCGACCGGCCCGTCTTCAACGAAAGGGCCACGGCCTCCAGGAACTGCATGTAGAGCAGCCCTTCCTGGAAGGACGGCGCCACCGGCGTTCCGTCCAGTATGGCGCGGATGAACTGGGAGTCGGTGTCCTGCACCCGCCGTTCCTCACTGGGGACGGGAATCGGCTTGAACTCCGTGCCGGTTCCCGTGAGCCCCCGGATCTCCTCGGCAAAAAGCCGGTAGACGAGAGCGCCCCGGTCGCCGTAGATTTCGATCCGGCTCCCGGGCGATCCGGCGGCCCAATTGGAGAAGTGGTAGGTGGCGGTGGCGCCGCACTCGAGCCGGGCAGCCACCGCCACCGAGTCGGGCACTCCCATACCGGCGGAACCCCCGTGGCGGTGCGACTGAGCCAGCGCCGCCACCCGGACCGTGGGCCCCAACCACCGATTGGCCACCTCGTTCCACATTCCCAGAGTCATGGTGTTGATTCCCGAGACTTGCGGGTCCCAACGGTAGCTCCGGTAACTGTTGGGATCGGTGTCCACGCTCATCCCGGTAATCCGGACCTCGCGGACGGTCCCCACGTATTCCTCTTCGTGGAGGAGACGGATCATGACCCGGTCGCCCTTGAGGCCGGGCAGCGGCGGGTACAAGGCCGTCACCAGGCCTGAGGACCGCGCCGCCGCCAACATTTTCTGCGCCTCATCCAGGTTCCGGGCCATTCGGGCCTGGCAGAGGACGTGTTTCCCGGCCTCCAGGGCTGAGACCGTCGCCGGCAGATGCAGCACGGGAGGCGTCGCTATGATGACCGCATCCACCTCGGAAGAATGGATCACGTCCTGCCACCGGGAGACGGTGGCGCGGACTCCGAAACGGCCGGCCACGTCCCGGGCCTTTTCGGGATCGCGGGACCAGATCAGGTTGAGGTCCACTTCCGGGATCTTCTGAAGCGCAGGCAGGTGCCGATTCACCGCCACCCAGCCGGCTCCGATCAAGCCCACTCTCACTTTCCGCATGGCAGACTCCAACTTCTGAACCGCCCGCCGAGTGATTCCAGGTAGACCCGGCTCCGGTCCAGGTTCTCCCAGATTCGTTCGTCCGGCCGGACCTCGAAAAGGGCCGGCCCCTTGTATCCATGCCGTGCCCACCCGGAAATCTGAGCCTCCCAGTCGATCTCTCCGGCCTCGATCGAGATCTGGAGCTCCCCTGCATGGAACTGCTTCAGGTGGACCATCGACAAAGTGGCGGCGTCCAGGCTCCGGACGACCTCGGCCGGATCGGGCCGGTCGGAAGCGAACAAAAGATTGACCGGATCGTAGCAGAGGCGGAGATGGTCCGAACGGCTTCCCAGCAGGCGGCGGGCCTCGCCCATCACCCGGGTGAAGCTGGTCCAAGGCTGCCGGGCATGCTCCAGCGAAAGCCAGCCTCCGGTGTCCGCCAGAGATTCGGCGAGCCGTGCCACCTCACGGGCGGCCTGCGTTTCCCTGCCCCGCAGCATTCCACCGGTCGTTTCCAGGTCGACCAGCCGCAGATGGGGACGAAAGCGGCCCGAGAGCGCCCGTGCGCCCTCCACTCCCGCTTGGAACAACGGGTCTTCAACGACTCCGGCGGGCCCCAGGAAGGGAAATGCCAGGGCCAGATCGAACTGGATTTCGGGGAAACGGTCCGCCAGGCACCCGAGGGCCGATGCCTTGGGCACAAAGCCGTCCGGCTTCTCGAACGAACCCAGGCAGGTCTGTCTCAATTCAACGGCGAGGTAACCTCGATCCAAAGCCTGGCCCAGCAGGTCCTCCAGCCGAGTCCCCTGTTCCAACTGCCATTGCCAGCAGTTGCTCACGATGCCGGGAATCATGCCCGGAGAACCCGCGGCCCTGTTCACGCCGACCCGGACCCCGCCTCGCTCTCCCCGTCACGCGGGATGATCACGAAGACCGGCTATTGCAAGGCTCCGGCAAGGTAGAGATTGCCAAAGTGCCAGATCAACGTCGTTTTGCCTTCCAGCTTGCCGTGGCCCGGCGCCAGGTCGAAGGAGACGTGGTGAGCGGTTCCCTCCGAATCGGAGAAGCTGGAATCCAGCGAGATCACTTTGGACTTGTCCGGAGCCATTCCGCGGGCCGGCTTGCCCGGATAGAGCGCCAGGGTCCAATCGCCGGCGTTCCTGATGGCGCCGATGGTGTAGTCGCCCGCCTGAATCGTGGTGGACCCGGAAGCGGTGCCGCCGGAGAGGGAAAGGACGGCGCGGGTGGGGACGAAGTCCCCGACCTGAACCTTCTTTACATGCTCCATGTTGGCCGGCACGGTGTAGTACGTGACGCTCGCCTCGACCTTGTTTGGAAGCGTGGCCTTCACCATCTTGTTGAGGTGGGGATGGGAAAGAAGCGTCGCGGACGCCCCCAGAAACAATGCGATTGCCGGCAAGTACCGAATCTTCACGGCGTCCCTCCTTTGTGGATTGATCTCAGATTTAGACCAGAATAGTACGTCCTTTTCGGGACTGCGGCAAGCTGGAGGCCTGGCGGACCGGGCGCCGTTGTAGACTGTGGGGGAGGGAGGCATGGAGATGGGCGAATTGAAGGGCAAAGTGGCCATCATCACCGGAGCGGGCCGCCTCAGGAGCATCGGTTTCGAAACCGCAATGGCCCTGGCCCGTTTGGGGGCGGACATCGCGGTCACCGGCACCGGCCGCGACCCGGAAACCTTTCCGGCCGATGAGCGGAAACTGGGGTGGCGGGATGTGGAGAGCACCGCGGAGCGAGTACGCGGGCTGGGCAGAAAAGCCCTTCCCCTCGTGGCGGACGTGACCCGGGTGGCGGACGTGGACAGGATGGTCGCCCGCACCCTGGAGGAATTCGGCCGGGTGGACATCCTGATCAACAACGCGGCCATGCCCATCGGCCGCGACCGCGTCCCCACCGGCGAATTGGACCCGGACGTCTTCCAGAGGGTGCTGGACGTCAAGGTCCGGGGCACCTACCTTTGCGCCCGGGCGGTGATCCCCTCTTTGATCCGGCAGGGGGACGGGGGGAAGATCGTGAATGTGGCCTCTTCGGCCGGCAAGCGGGGAGCCGCCGAAGCCCTGGCCTACTGCGCCGCCAATTTCGCCCAGGTCGGCATGACCCAGTCCCTGGCGCAGGAACTGGGCCCCCACCGGGTCAACGTCAACTGCATCTGCCCCGCCGCCGTGGACACGTCACGCATGGACCGCTTCGGCCGGGGAGAAGAGTGGCAAAAGATGGGAGAGTCGCACCCCATCGGACGCACCGGGACCCGGGAAGAAGTAGGGGCGTTCATCGCCTACCTCTGCACCGGGGCGGCCTCCTGGATCCATGGCCAGTCCATCAACATCGACGGTGGAATGGTCATGGAGCACTGAGGGGAGCGGTTTTCCTACCGCCGATTGGGACCGGCGACTTTCCTGTCGCCGGGAAGGGGGGTTAGGAAGACGGAGTCCCCCTTTACGCTTTCCACCCAACGTATCGCTTGGCAGCCGGGAAGAGGGGGGACTAAAGGTCCCCTCCCAATGGGCGACAGGAAAGTCGCCCCTCCTGGGCGATTGGAAATCGCTCCTTTTTCTCAAGAGGCGAGAGACTCCGGGTCAAACCTCTTCCCAGCGTTCCGTGATCCGGCCCGACTCGGGATCCTTCAAGATCAGCTTCAGGCGTCCGTCCGGCATACGCTCCCGCTTTACAACGAGACTCCCTCCCAACGTCTCGGCCGCCGCGCCGCCGGCCGGCGTCTCGCGGTTTCCGCGCCAGGGATCCGGATCAACGGTCTCCCACCGTTTGGACTCGGCGGAGCGATAGCAGGCGTCGATGACCGCATTGACCACGTAGCCGTCATAGAAGGTCTCCCGCGGGCAGCGTCCCGCCTCCATGGACCGGAACATGTCATCGAACATGCGGCCGAATCCCAGTTGCTCCACCTCATCGCCCACGGGAAAGGTCCACCCGGCCTCGGCCTCCGCCTTCTCCGCCACGTAGCCGGCCCCTCCCTTCGAGGAGTAGACCTCGAACCCGGTCCTGAGGAAGTGATTGAGCCAGATGGTGCCCTCGGTTCCCGAGACCTCGTCTCTCAGGTCCATGCCTCCCCGAAAGGTCCAACTCACCTCGAACTGCCCCAGTGCCCCGCCGTCGAAACGGATGAGCGTCACCGAGTTGTCCTCGCTCTCCACCGGATGGACCAGGGTATCGGCCCAACACAGGACTTCCCTGGGGTAGACCTCCTTGCCCACGAAACTGCGGATGATCTCGATGCAGTGGCAGCCCAGGTCGACGATGGCGCCGCCGCCGGTCCGGGAGTGGTCCCAGAACCAGGCGCTGTGGGGCCCCGAGTGGGCCTCCCGGGAACGGACCCAGAGAATCCGGCCCAGGGCGCCCGACCGCGCCGTTTCCAAGGCCTTCAACGTCTTGGGGGTGTAGACCAGGTCTTCCAGATATCCGGCAAACACGCCCGCCGCTTCCACCGTCTCCAGTATGCGCCGGGCTTCGGCGCCGGTCCGGGCCAGGGGCTTGGTGCACAGGACCGCCTTGCCGGCCCGCGCGGCCAGCTCCACCGCTTTCAGATGCAGGTCATTGGGAAGCCCAACCACCACGACGCGGGTTTGGGAATCACCCACGGCTTCCTCCAGGTCCGCCGTCCAACGGGGAATGCCCCACCGGCGCGCGAAGTCCCGGGCCCGCTGCAGCCGTCGGGAATAGACCATCAGAACCTGCTCCCGGCCCCTGCGTTGCAGGGCTTCCGTATAGAACCCGCCGATGAGGCCGGTCCCCAGCATGGTGATGCCGGTCATCGTTTCGACTCGCCTCCATCGGTCTCCTGTTTTTCGCCGGCAGGAGGTTGCGCGGGTTTGGCGGCAAGAGCCCTGGCCCGCCGCAGGAGGCCGTTAAACCGGGCCGCATCCGGCCAATCCGGATGGTAATGGCGAAACTCGGCCAACTCTCCAGGGGTCGCCGCATAGTCCTTC
>JAPOYZ010000125.1 GCA_026706325.1 Candidatus Aminicenantota bacterium | reverse complement strand
GACAGGGTCTGGGTGGCCGGCTACTCCAATGAGGTCTTCGCCTACATCCCGTCCCTGAGGGTACTCAAGGAGGGCGGCTATGAAGGGGCGGGCGCCATGATCCCGTATGGGCAATCGGGTCCCTTCAGAGCGCCGGTGGAAGAGATCATCGTGGAAAAGGTGGGCGAACTCGTGAACCGCGGAGCGGCGGCTTTCTAGCCGCCGAACTCCCGGCGCAGCCATGGCGCAGCACAGAATGGGCGATCTGCAATTCCTCTCTCCAGGTCGCCCCTCCATACCAGGGCGTTAGAATCGGATCATCCGTGAAGCCGAGTTCAATTCTCTTTCGCATCAACCGTTGCATCATCCTGTTTGCCGTGGCCGCTCCAGGCGCCTGCCGCCCGGGCTCCGAGACCGGTCTGTCCCCAGGACCGCCGGACCTCGAAAAGCGAGAGCTCCGTCCCGGGCTGGCCGCCCGCTACGAAGACGGACGGCATCGCGTTCACCTGGTGACGCCGGCTCCCCATTTCTACCTGGAGGCAGGGGAGTCCCTGCATCCTTCTCTGGAACCCGGTTTTCAAGCCGAATGGACGGGCATCCTTTCGATTTTTGAGACGGGCCGCTATCGATTCGAGGGCGGCGGCCAGTTGGAGGTCGGCGGCAAGGAGGTTGGAGGCGAAGGCGTCACCCTGGCTCCGGGCCGGCATCGCATTCGGCTCAGGTTTCGCCGTTTGCCGGGGCCGGCCCAACTCCGGCTGCTCTGGGAATCGGAGCATTTTCCGCTGGAGCCGGTCCCTTCCCGGGTCCTGTTCCACGAATCGGAAAGCGCGCCCGGTTGGGACCAGGGCCGGGTCGAACGGGGCCGGGATCTGGTGGAGAACCTGGGGTGCGTCAACTGCCACGCAAGCGGGTCCGAAACGCTGGCTGGCCGCCGCGGACCCGGCCTGCACGCCGCGGCCCGCCTGGACCCTGTGTGGATCCGCCGTTGGTTGCTTGATCCTGCAGCGGTCCGGCCCGAAACCACCATGCCGGCGCTGCTGAACGAGGCGGAAGCCAGGGACGTCACGGCCTACCTCGCTTCGCGGCCGGTCACCGGCCCGCCGAACCGGGTCCCGGACCGGCTGGCCGCGGACACCGCCCGGGGCCGCGGCCTCTACGCCTCCTTGGGGTGCGCCGCATGCCACACGCCGGAAAGTCATGCCCTGGACGGCATCGGGTCCAAGATGTCCGCCGCCGTTTTGGCCTCCTATCTGAAGGACCCCTCCCGCCACCATCCGGAGAGCCTCATGCCTTCGCTGCATCTGGATGACACGGAGGCGTCAAGTATTGCCGCCTACCTGACCGATCCGGTGCCGGAATCTCCGGAAGAGGCGCCGACAGCCGGCGTCGCGGACCGCGGAGAGGAGCTGATCCGGTCCCGGGGATGTCTCCACTGTCACCGGGTGGAAGACCGGGAACAACCCGCCGCTCCGGATCGCGGTCCGGCCGTGGCCCATCTCTCCCTCGATGGAGGATGTCTGGCCCAAGACCCTGGCCCCACTCTTCCCCGGTACCGGCTGGATGAAGAACAGCGGCAGGCGATTCGAGAATTCATTCGCGTTCAACAACGATTCCCCGATGTCAGTCCCGCGCCGGTCTACGACTTCTACCGGCGGATCCGCCGGCTTCGCTGCACCGCCTGTCACGTCATGGACCACTTCGAAGGCGGGCAGCTGGCCGGGGCGCCGGTCTTGACTGCAGCGGGAGAGAAGCTGCGGCTCGAATACCTGAAGGAGGCGCTCCTGGGCAGGGTCGGACTGCGGAGTTGGATTCCCCTGCGCATGCCCCGATTTTCCCGAGACCAGGTGGAGCCGCTGATCCACGGGTTCGCCAAGGCTTCGGGCCTCGACCCATCGGCTCCCGCCGTGGCGTCGGTGATGTCCCAGCAAGATACGAACAAGGGACTGACCCTGTTGGGGAAGGACACGGAGGGGAAGAGCCTGGGTTGCATCGGCTGCCATGACTGGGCGGACTACCGGGCGCAGGGAGAGCGGGCGCCGCAGTTGGCCCGGGCCGCGCATCGCCTCCGCTATCCGTGGTACCGGCGTTTCATGTTGAATCCGGCCCGGATCCTGTCCGGGACCTCGATGCCGGAGCACTTCACGGACATCGCGCCGGAGGAGAGGGAAGTCAGCATCCAGAGGATCTGGGGGGCGCTCGGCGTCGGCTCGGGCGGCCGGTTCCTCCCCGGTCTGGATCCAGCGCCCGATCCCTGGCCAGCCGAGGCCCGTCCCGATCCTTCCCGCGGGGCCGTGTTGGTCCGGACCGTCATGCCGGAGGCGACTCCGGCGGCCATCGCCGTGGGCCTGCCCGGCGGCCTCTCCTACTGTTTCGATGCCGGCGCGCAACGTCTCCTGTATGCCTGGAGGGGTGGGTTCCTCGACCTCGAGGCCACCCTGCAGCGGAAGACCGGTGACGATGGCTCCACTCTGACCCCGCAGATCCCGGGGACGCGCTTTTTCCGGTCGACCCGTTTCCCGTTCCGGCTGGCGGATTCCGGACGCATTCCGGAAACGCGTTTCAAGGGCTACCGCCTGCGGGACGGCGTCCCGGAATTCCAATACTCGGTGGGCGGAGCGGAGGTCTTCGAACTCATTCGCCCCAGCGCAACCGACGACGGGTTTCGCTGGGAGTTCCGGATCGAGCGGGTCCAGGTTCCGCTTCGTTTCGACGCGGGCCTCGAAGGTCCGATTCGATTCTCGGCGAGCCGGGGTGCCGTGGAGCAGGACAACGTTCGGATTCGCATCGACGGGGACGCCCGATTCGAGATCCTGGTCGGGAGCAAGAGGGAATGAGAGAGACAAGCGCCCTGCTCCTGCTGTGGCTGGCGGCGGCGTGGATCGTTCCATGCTCCGCCTTGGCGCAGGTTCCCCGAGAGAGCTACCGGATCGAGACCGTAAAGACCCCGCCCGGAGTGGCTCCGGAGGTGGGCGGGATCGATTTCGACCGGCGCGGCCGGCTGGTGGCCTGTTTTCGCCGCGGGGGCCTCTACCGGCGGGATCCGGACTCGGGCCGCTGGAGCCGGTTCGCCACCGGACTCCAGGTCCCGCTGGGAATCGTCGCGGGGAAGCCGGGGGAATATTTCGTGGCGCAGCAGTCCGAGTTGACGCGGATCGTCGACACGGATGGAGACGGCCGGGCCGATCATTACCAGACCCTCAGCGACGAATGGGGAATGTCGGGCAACTACCACGAGTATGCCTTCGGTCTGGTCCGGGACGGGGAAGGGAACTTCTACGTGGGGTTGGGACTGGCCTCGGGTTCGAGCCGTCACAAGTTCTCGGGCCGGGGACCGGCGACGACCCGGAGCCTGGTCGCTGACAACCCCAAGCCCGGAACGGTGGCCCGGTTGCGGCACAATTCACCCGTTTCCTACCGCGGCTGGGTGATCAAGATCACCGCCGCCGGAAACTTCGTGCCCTTCGCCTCCGGTTTTCGGCAGCCCAACGGCCTGGGGTTCAACCGTGACGGGGCGCTGTTCGCCACCGACAATCAGGGGGGCTGGATCGGGACGTCTCCCCTTCATCATGTCACGCCAGGATCGTTCTATGGACACCCCTCCTCCTTGAATTGGCATCCGGACTTCCAGGGCATCAACCCCGTGGACATCGAGGTGGAGACCTTGGCGCGCCGGCGCAAGCCGCCGGCCATCCAGATCCCTCAGAACGACATGGCCGGATCCCTGGGACAGCCCTTGGAGGACCGCACGGGAGGCCGGTTCGGGCCTTATGCGGGCCAGATGTTCATCGCCGACTGGACCTATCCCCGGATTCACCGGGTCTTTCTGGAGAAGGTGGAAGGGACTTGGCAGGGGGCCTGCTTCCCGTTCATCGAGGGGCGCGGGCTGCGCAAGGGAAACATTCGCCTGGCCTTCTCTCCGAACGGAGATCTCTACGTGGCGCAGACCTCACGGATCTGGGGAATCGGAGAGGGGTTGCAGCGGGTGGCCTGGACGGGAAAGATCCCCTTGGACATTCAGGAGATGCGCCTCACCGAATCGGGGTTCGACCTCGTCTTCACCAAGCCGGTGGATCCGGACACCGCCGCGCTCGCCGGCGACTATTCCCTGATCCACTACTACTACCGATACCACGGGGAATACGGGTCTCCCAGGACGGACGTGACGCCGGTCCGGATCGCAAAGGTGTCCCTGTCCGACGCCGGACTCCGGGTCTCGCTGCACCTTTCGGATCCACTATTGACGGGACGTGTATACGAATTGCGTCCGGCGCAGGGAATTCGTTCCCAAGACGGCGAACCCCTGGTGACCAGGCTGGCCGCCTACACCGTGAACCGGCTCCGTGTGGGTGCCGAGTGAGGCAGAGCTTTCCATTTGTTCTGCTGCGGAATATCCGATATTCTGAATATACGTAAAGTCAACGTCTGCAGGTTCGGAAATGGAGGGTTGGAATGCAGGAAACGTTGGTCGTGTCCAGTCGTGGCCAGATCACTCTGCCGGCTGTATTGCGGAAGCGCTTTGGAATCAAACGCGGTGATGTCCTGATCCTGGAAGATCGTGGCAATGAAATCGTGCTCAAACCTGGTGTGGTGCTCGAGGTCGAATATTTCAGCGACGAACAAATCGCCGAGTGGGACGCCGCGGACGTGCTTCCAGACGAGGAGCGGACCAGCATCCTCGATAAGTTCAGCGGATCGGAATGAGGCTGTTTCTTGACGCCAATGTTCTGTTTACTGCGGCACACAATCCTCGGGGCAAAGCCGCACTGGTGATAGAGCTCTCCAGGCAAGGGCATTGGGAGATCTCTTCCAGTGCATACGCAATAGAGGAGGCCCGGCGAAATCTGGAACGGAAACTTCCCGAGTTCGTGCGGAACCTGGACGTGTTCTCGGATGTTCTGCAAATTGCTCCTCATGCGGTCGGACTTGAGTTTCCCCATTGGCTCCCAACGAAGGACCAGCCCATTTTTCGGGCAGCCGTCACGTGTCGGGCCACCCACCTGCTGACCGGGGACCTAAACGACTTTGGTGCGTTCATGAACCAACCGGAAAAAACCTCCGGTATTCGAATCCAAACGGTGGCCAGTTTCCTCGATCGTCTTTGAATCCAGCCGGGCTGAGCGATTCGCCTAATGCCTTGATCGATCGACAGACGTGAGATGCGAGCCGAGCCCCGGTGGCCTGCCTTCGGTGCCGGCTATCGGTTATCGCCCGGCCTGCCGGTCACGGCGGCAGTCGAGGGCTCGGTCCAGGATCGGACGTAATCCCTCTGTTCCCGGGTTTCCGGCGACCTGGGATGATAGTCGTTTTTTTCCATTCCCCGCCACCACTCGGCGATCCGGCTCAGGGCTTCGCCGCCCGTCCTCCCGTGCCGGACCAGCCAGCAGCCCACCGTGGTCCCGGTTCGTCCCACGCCGCCCCAGCAGTGAACGTAAACCGTCTTGCCATCGCCGAGAGCGGCGTCGACGGCGTCGAGGATCCTGACCATCTGCTGCGGGGAGGAGGGGACGTTCAGGTCGACGATGGGATGCCGCTCCCATCCGATTTCGAGGCCGCGTCGACGGGCCTCCCCGGCGATGATTCCGGAGTACGTTTCCAGCTCACCCTGCTCCGTCAGGTCGATGAAGTGGTCGATTCCCGCGTCCAGCAGCTTGCGAACCTTTTCGGCCGCCCAGGTCCGGTCCCAATGGCCAGGGTACTCGCCCGCCGCGAAACGGCCCGGCCGAATCCAGTAGCTGTTCTCCATGGGACGGTCTTGGCCGTCGTCGATGGGCATGCTCTTGTCGCGGCCGGTCAGGGCCAGAGCCAGCCGAAGGTTCCGGCCGTCAGGAGGGAGTAGATCAGGCCGTCGAACATGGTGCGCAGCGTGGCGCCCCAGCCCCGGTGCCACCAGATGGCGCTCTGCAGGATCGCCAGCGAGTAGCCGGCGAATGCGACCACGCTGACTATCTTGAAGACTGCCATGTAGTCGGCGCCGGGTCCGATGTGCAGTCCGGCGGCATAGCCGGCGAAGACTCCGACGAGCACGCAGTAGGCAAACCACATGGCGAGGCTCTTGCCCATGTTCACCGGCCGGTTGGAAAGCACTGTCACCAGGGCAACCGGTCCCCTGTTCGTCTTCTCAACGAATTCCGGTGAGTTCATTTCTTTCGGGTCCGTGGCATGCGGAATGCAGTAGTCGCCTGGCGGGATCTTGAACGGCCGGAGAGCATCCATCACTGCGGCCTCGTCGGGAACCGGTCCCACGTCCGACCTGTGATACCGAAGCACCATGTGAATGATGGAGCTGACGATGAAGACCAGCACCGCCGAAAGCAGCACCGGCAGCCAGAGTGAAACGACCGAAACCATGTCGACCTCCTCTCGGTCCGGATTGGAACTCATCGGCCGAAACGGCGAGGCGCCGCCCGGTCAGTAGAGAACGCTTACCAGGATGTCCTTCAAGCTCGGCGCCGCGCCGGCCGGGACAAGAATGCGGAAGTGATTGTATCCCGTCTGCAGTTGGGTGGGCGAGATGGAATAGCGGAGTTCGTCCTGGACCCTCTCCTCGGCTTCCAACCGGTGACCATTCACCGAAAGCCGTACTGCCGTCTCCGGGTCCAGGTTTTCCAGTTGCACGCGTGCCTGCACCCTGGGACGGTTGCCGATGATCGCCTGGCTCAGGGACCGGTCGGCCAGGTACATGGGGACGGTGTAGGTCATGTCCGGTTCCAGCAAAAGTGGGGAAAGTGGAGAAACAGGCTTCTGCGCCTTGTATTTTTCGAAGTCGTGGATGTACCGCTTGAAGGATTCCCGTCCCACCGGGTCCAGGCTGTAGAGCTTGTCCAGCCTCTCCAGGCCGTTTGGATCTCCGAGTTCGCGGTACTTCTGCTCGTGGTCCTCGTCGGGAAAGAGATTGAAGAGGTAGATCCCGTCCGCTCCCTGTTTCCAAGCCGTCAGGGCCTGCGCCCGGAAGGACTCCAGTGATCCGCGTTCCTCTCCCATCATGGACCTGCGGATGCACGGATAGACGGGAACGCCGTAACGGTGAGCGAGCCGGATGGTCTCCTCCCAGGGCGCCAGAGCCACCTCGCCGACGATCACCAGGTCCACCAGGTCTTCCTTGAGCCAGGTCACCAGGTTCAGACCCATGTCGTGGTTCAGTTCGGGCGAGTCCATGACCCGGACTGCGATCAGCAGGGGCCGTCCCCGCTCCCGGGCCCGGGCATCGGCCATCCTGCGGACTCGACGCATCAGCCGGGTGATGGAATCCGTTTCGGTCTGCGTGACCGGTTCTCCCCAGGCGTAGGTCTTGAAGTAGGGAGGATGGCGCCAAAAATCGAGTTCCAGGCCGTCCAGATCGTAGTTGGAGGCCATCTCCTCCAACACCTGGAAGGTCATGTTCCGGATCACCTTCCAACTGAAATCGGCGCCGGACCAGTAGCCGTAGGGCGGCGGCTTCCGGGAGGAACCGAAAAGAGTGCGAGAGTTTTTCCGCTTGAACTCGGAACCCAGGACCGAAAACCGGTCGCTGCTGTCGTGGACGTCGTTCATGCGCAGTGTGGCGAAGATCTCGATCCCCTCTTTCCGGCAGTATTCCGTCACGATCTCCAACGGGTCCGTCCCCTGTTCGGCGAATTCGCCGACCGGGTTCCGAAATCCCTCTCTCGGGAGATCCCGAACCAGGAGTTCGGAGACTTCACTGCGATGGGTGTAGGCGCCGATGCTCTGGGTGGTGCAGTAGAAGATGGAGTCGACCTGGGTTCCGATGACGGGGATGGTACGGCGCTCCAGAAGATTTTGCGGCGTGGCCGGCAGGTCCGATGGAAAGAAGAGAGCATCGTCTCCGTCGTTGTTGAAGATGAGGCGCCGCTTGCGCCACCGGGCTTTGTACCTGAGCTCTTCGATTTCCCCGGTACTGGAAACCGTGTCTTTTTCGGCAGGTTGTTCCATTCCCGGCGAAGAAGCCGCCGGAGAGCAACCCAGGATCGGAACCAGCAGCAGAGCCGCCGCGGTGATGCGTGGCCCAAAATGAAGCAATCTCATGAGATCAAGGGTGAATTCTCTCATTTTTGAGCGCCCCGGGACCACGGAATGAGTTTTGTGGCCGCGGCCGGTAGTAAACTGGGCGTGAAGACCACGGTACCCGGAGTCTGTCTGCAATGAGAATATCCCCGGTTCTCCCGGTCCTGATGGCCTGTTTGCTGCCGCAGGCCGGCTGCGGGCCGTCGAGCGAGGCGGACCCGTCCGACTGGCCGGTCTACCTGGGGGACGCCGCGGCCTCCCACTTTTCCTCGTTGGAGCAGATCAACCGGAACAACGTGCGCCGGCTCCAGGTCGCATGGACCTACAACACCGGGGACAAGTCCGAGTTCAGCCAGATTCAATGCAATCCCCTCGTCGTCGGGGGCCGCCTGTTCGCCACCTCTCCGCAATTGAAGGCCTTCTGCCTGGATGCGGCCACGGGCCGGGAGATCTGGGTCTACGATCCGGTCGAGGAAGCGGGGCTCAGCACGCTGGGCGTGAATCGGGGCCTCGTCCACTGGGAGAGCGGGTCCGGGCAGAGGATCTTCTATACGGCCGGGAATCTACTCTTCGCCCTGGACGCCGCAACCGGGCTTCCGGTTCCCACCTTTGGGGACAACGGCCGAATCGACCTGAGGTTCGGCTTGGGCCTGGAAGACCCGGAAAAGTTCTGGGTCGTCTCCACCTCGCCGCCGGCCCTGTTCCGGGACCTCCTCATTGTCGGCAGCCGGGTGGGGGAGGGTCCCGGAGCCGCCGCGCCCGGTCACATCCGTGGTATCGACGCCCGCACCGGCCGGATCCGGTGGACCTTCCACACGATTCCCAGGCCGGGCCAGGACGGATACGAGACCTGGCCGCCGGACGCCTGGACCTACGCCGGCGGCGCCAACTCCTGGGCGGGGATGACGGTCGACGAGAAGCGGGGAATCGTCTTCGCCTCCACCGGATCGCCCTCCTTCGACTTCTGGGGCGGCGACCGGAAGGGAAAGAACCTCTACGGCGATTGCGTCCTGGCCATCGACGCCGCTACGGGCCGGCTCCGGTGGCATTACCAGACCCTGCACCACGATCTCTGGGACCGGGATCTGCCCGCTCCTCCCAACCTGGTCACACTGGAGCGGGAGGGCGAGAGGATCGATGCCGTCGCCCAGGTCACCAAGTTGGGAGTCGTCTTCGTTTTGGACCGGGACACCGGCGAACCTCTGTTTCCGGTGGAAGAGAGGCCGGTTCCCGCGTCGGATCTGGAAGGGGAGCAGGCGTGGCCCACGCAGCCGTTTCCCCTCAAGCCGCCCCCTTTCTCCCGTCTGTCCTTCACCGAGGCGGACGTCACGGACCTCTCCCCCCGCGCCCGCGAGGCCGTGCTGGAACGCTTTCGCCAGGTCCGCACGGGCCACATCTTCGAGCCCCCCAGCACGCAGGGAACGCTGGTCTTTCCCGGGTTCAACGGGGGCGCCGAATGGGGCGGCGCGGCCTTCGACCCCGCCCGCGGCCGGTTGTACGTCAACTCCAGCGAGATCCCGTGGATTCTGACCATGATCCCGACCAAGGATCGCCAGCTTCCGGAGCCGTCGGTTGGATCGCGCGTCTACCAGGTCCACTGCGCGGGCTGCCATGGGGACCGCCGGCAAGGGAGTCCGCGCGGCAACAGTCCACCCCTCCCCTTGGAGCAGGTCTATCCGCGAAAGGAAACCCGGGACCTGATACGGCTGGGAATCGGACGGATGGATGCCATGCCCCAGCTCAATGACTCAGAGCTGGATGCGGTGGTCGATTTTCTCGCCGGCGCCGATGCCGACAACGTCCCGCCCTGGGCCGTTACGGAAGGCGAGGTCCCCTATACTTTCTCCGGGTACAATCATTTCCTGGATCCCGACGGATACCCGGCCATCAAGCCTCCGTGGGGCCAGTTGACGGCCATCGATCTCAACGCGGGGACCATTGCCTGGCAGGTGACTCTGGGCCTGTACGACGAACTGATCGAGCGTGGGCTTCCACCCACCGGAACCGAGAATTTCGGCGGTCCCGTGGTCACCGCCGGCGGCCTGCTCTTTATCGGAGCCACCGCCGACGAGCGATTCCGGGCGTTCGACACCGATAGTGGAGGGATCGTCTGGGAGACCCGGCTTCCGGCAGGGGGCTACGCCACTCCGGCCACCTACGCGATTCGGGGCCGGCAGTACGTCGTCATCGCCGCCGGTGGAGGAAAAATGGGCACGCCGCCCGGAGATACCTACGTGGCCTTCGCGCTGCCCGAGGCAACCGAAACCCGCAAGCGGGCTAGCGGCGGACCAGCCTCACGAAACCCTTGAAGCCTTGTCCCTTGAGTTTTCTCAGACGCTTGCTCGCCGCCTCTTTCGTTCCGCCGGCAACGACGACCCGGTAGAGTCTCGAACCCCCACGCCGAAACGGCCTCACCTCGACGCGGTGCCCCTTCTGCTTGGCGGCCCAGGCCAGAGTCTTCGCGTTCGCTTCAATCTTGAAGACTCCGATCTGAATCTCGTACGCACCCCTCGCCGGTGCGGGTCTCGACTCGGTGGTGCGGCTCCTCCGTTTCGGGCGTTTTCGCTTTCCATCGGGGCCGTCGATGACGGTGAGGCGGACTCGAACCGTGCCCGCCCCGATCATCTGGATCTCCGACGCGGCGGCTCTGGAAAGATCGATGATGTGCCGGGCGGTAAACGGCCCCCGATCGTTGATCCGGACCTGTGTGGACCTTCCGTTCCGGAGATTCCGGACGTTGACCCAGGTGCCGAACGGCAGCCGCGTATGGGCGGCCGTCATTTTGTTCATGTCGTAGGTCTCGCCGTTGCTGGTCTGGCGCCCGTGGTAGGGATGGCCGTACCAACTGGCGATGCCGACTTCGGACCACCCTCTCTTGGCTTCCACGGGCGGCGGGAGCTTGATTTTCTTGCGCCCGCCGCACCCACTGAGGGTCAGAACGGCCGCCAGCAGAGCGCAGAGCCGGACGCCCGGAATCGCCGGTTTCCGTCGGGGAGTTCCCGGTGGTGGCGAGGTTCGGCCCGGGACGTGCTGTGTTACCATGCTTTCTTCGTGCTGGAGCAGATGCCGCTGGTCGATGACCGCAATTGACGTTGCGGGTCGGAAATCGCCGGATCGACGATTTGCCCACCTCGCAACCTGCCGGTGATTCGGCTCGCCGGAACCACTCCAGTTCCGGAACCGGTAAGATCCATGCTGAATTCGAGAGAAATCTACTGGAGGACCCCGACGTTCCGGGCCTCTCTTCCGGTCGCCAGGGTCACGAGATGAACGCAGTGAGCAAGGACCTGGAAATCACGCTCGGGATCGAGGAGGAGTTTTTTCTCGTCGACCCCGAGACCCGAGACCTGGTTGCCGATCCCGATCCGGCCATCTACGACGCCTGCGAGCGGAATCGAGGGCCGCACAAGGTGGTGACCGAGTTCCTCCGCTCCCAGATCGAGACCAACACCCGGGTCTGCGCTTCCGTCGCAGAAGTCCGTGAAGCGTTGGTGGAAACCCGGCGCCTGGTGATCGAGGCGGCGTCGCAGCACGGCGCGGCGGTGCTGGCCGCGTCCACCCACCCCTTCGCGTCGTGGACGGCGCAGATGCCCACGCCCAAGAAACGGTACGAGCGGTTCGAGGTCACCTTCCAGGAGGCCGTGCGGCGGTTGCTCATCGGCGGCATGC
>JAPOYZ010000102.1:9081-11774 GCA_026706325.1 Candidatus Aminicenantota bacterium | reverse complement strand
GGTAGCTCGAATCGGGATGCCGTAGTTGGAGGTAAGGTCCGGAAGACCCTTTGAATTGTGGGAAAACTCTTATACGGACACGGTTTGTCGCTAGCTGTGTGCCGTGTCAGAGGAGTTGTGCTATCGTGAGGAAGTGACTCTGCCCGCATTGTGCCGAGAGCACATGCCTTGCTTATATCGAAAAACGCATTCAGTGCGCCGAATTGGGAGGAATACCCATGCTGAGACGAGATTCCGGTCAATCCGTATCGTTCCGTGACGGTTTCAGGAGCCGTGGCTACTTCCACATAGGCAGAGGCCTTCTTCCCTTCCTGGCCATGATGCTGCTGGCCGCGCCGCAGGCGGCGTTTGGTCAGGAACGTCTGGCCGTGACGCTCTCCAAGACATCGATGAGCATCGTTGAAGGCGCCAACGATACGTACACGGTGAAACTGAACGCCGCGCCAACGGATCAGGTGATCTTGACGATCGTCGAGAACTCGGCGGCCATTTCCATAGCTCCGGACCCGCCGACGCTGACCTTCACCACCGATAACTTTGCAACTGAACAGACGGTGACGGTGACGGCGACTGAAGATGACAACGCGGTGGATGAGAAGGTCACGATCACGCACACGGCGACGGTCGGTGGAAAGCCGGCGACGCTTCGGGTGAGCGATGTTTCTGTGTCGGTGACTGTGGATGACACCGACTCGCGGGGTGTGACCGTCAGCCAGGCAGTTGGAACCCCGTTGACCGTCGCAGAGGCCGGTACCGGCAACTACACGGTGGTACTGACCAGCGAACCGACCGACACGGTGACCATTGACGTGGGCGGCGCCTCGGGTGAGGTCACGGTGAGTCCGTCGCGGTTGGTCTTCACGCCGGGTGTCGCTTCGGGCGCAACGGGGTACTGGCAAACGGCGCAGACGGTGAATGTGTTTGCCGGCGAGGATTTCGACAACGTGAACGATTCCGCCATCCTCACCCACACGGTGCGGGGCGGAGACTACACCGGCGTGTCGGCGGCCTCGGTGGCGGTGACCGTCACCGACGATGACACGACCCGAAGTGTGAACGTGACTCCCACCACGGTGAGGGTCGCCACGGGCCTGAGCGAAAGTTACACGGTGGTTCTCGGCAGTCAGCCGGAGGCCACGGTGACGATCAGCGTGTCGGAAACGTCGGACAACCTGTCCGTGAGCCCGACCAGCCTGACTTTCTCTAGGAGCGACTGGAATCGGCCGAAGACGGTGAGAGTTTCTGCGAGGTCCGGCCTCACTTCGGATGATACCGTGACGCTGACTCACGCGATCGTCACTACGTCGAGCGGCAGAGACACGGAGTGGGATTCCGTTTCCGTGGCAGACGTGACGGTCAACATCGCCGCAACCAGGACGAGTATCAGCCTGAGTTCGAGTTCGGTGTCCGTCAGAGAAGGGGCGACTGCGACCTACAGGGTGCGCCTGAGGTCGGAGCCGGACAGCGATGCGACTGTGACCATAAGCATCCCGACCGGAGCCGACGTCACCGCGTCCGTGCCGTCACTGAGCTTTTCGATCACCGATTCGGACACCCTCTGGAACAAGTGGCAAGAGGTTACGTTGACCGGGGTCGCCGACGCCGACGCGGTGCAGGAGACCTTTGCCGTGACGCACCAGGTCGGGGCGGAAGCTTACGCTACATTGCGGGTGACGGTCACGGAGAACGACACTCGGGGAGTTACGTTGTCCGACTCGTCGCTGGAGGTCCTGGAAGGAGGGAGCTCCCAGTACAGCGTGTTGCTGGACAGCCAGCCGACCGGGACAGTGACCGTTTCGGTGGGCGGGGCTTCCGGCGATGTGACCGTGGACCCCGCGCAATTGACATTCTCCACAGACAATTGGTCATCGGCGCAAGTGGTGACCGTGAATGCCGCCGCCGACAAGGACGGTCAGACAGACCCGGCAGTGACGCTGACGCACAGGGTGCGCGGCGCGGACTACGACGGCTTGGGCGCGGGCACCGTCCGGGTCACCATCACCGAGACGGGAAAGCCGGGCATCACCGTATCTCCGACGTCGCTGCCGCTGACCGAGGGCGCTACCGGATCCTATACCGTGAAGCTGGATTCGGAGCCGACGGCAACGGTGACGGTCACGGTGCAGGGCCAGTCGGGCGACGTGACCGTGAATCCGTCGCGGCTCTTCTTCACCACCAGCAACTGGAATATACCGCAGGAGGTGGAGGTGAAGGCCGACGAGGATGGCGACGCCGAGACGGACCCTGTGGTGACGCTGACGCACGCCGCGAGCGGGGGCGACTACAACGGCGTCACCGGGGGCAGGGTCACGGTGACGATCACCGATAATGACGTCGCCATCAAGGGAGTGACGGTGGCTCCGACGCGGCTGGATCTGGTTGAGGGATCGCCGCCGCGGACCTACACGGTGGTGCTGCGGACCCAACCCACGGGGACGGTGACGTTTACGGTGGGTGGTCTGACGTCGGAGCACGCCCAATCCCTGAGGGTGAGTCCGACTGTGCTGACGTTCAATTCAAGCAACTGGAACATTCCCAAGGTGGTGACGGTCACGGCGTTGGAAGACGACGACGGCAACGACGTGAGCCAGTTCAACCTGACCCACGCCGTGTCCGGAGGCGGCTACGTACACCGTTTGAATCCCGACGGTACCACCGATACTGCGAACTCCAACATTACAGTGGACCCTGTC
>JAPOYZ010000102.1:7727-9071 GCA_026706325.1 Candidatus Aminicenantota bacterium | reverse complement strand
GACCCTGTCGTGGTGTCAGTCACAGACAACGATACGATCGGTCTGACGGTGACGCCGATGGCCATGGAAATCGTTGCCGGGAAACGCAAGACTTATTCGGTGGTGCTCAATACCAGGCCGACGGCGAACGTGACCGTGACTACCGGTGATCCGGCCGGCATCACGTCATCCCCGAGGACGCTGACGTTCACGGAGTCAAATTGGAACCGCCCGCAGACGGTGTTCCTGCACGCGGCCGCCGACGCGAGCACCGGGACAGTAACCGTGGCGAACACTCCGTCGGGCGTTGGAAGCGGCTATGAGGCGATCGCGGCAGTGAATGTCACCGTCGCCATCAAGAGCACCGGCGAGGCGGGTATCGCCGTGAACCCCACCTCCCTGTCCGTCACAGAAGGTGGGAGCGCCTCCTACACGGTGGTCCTGTCCAGGGAACCGACGGCGACGGTGAACATCGACATTTCCGGCGCGTCCGGCGCCCTCAGTTTGAGCCGTTCGCGTTTGACCTTCTCGACCAGCAACTACGACCGGGAGCAGACGGTGACGGTGCGTCTGGCCGCGGACGACGACGCGGAGCCGGAGCCGGTTGCCACGCTGGTCCACGACGTGACCAGCAGCGACACCGACTATTCAACCGCGACGGCTTCGCCGGTGATCGTGACGCCTAAGGAGACGGACACGCGCGGCGTGATGGTGACTCCGACGTCCCTCACGGTGGCGGCGGGTGAGAAAGGAACCTATACGGTCCGACTCAATTCGCAACCGGTGTCCGACGTGACGGTGACGGTGGCCAGTGATGACTCGGGGGTGACGGTGGATCCGTCATCGCTCATCTTCGACAGTTCCAATTGGAGTCGTGCGCAGACCGCGACGGTGAGCGTGGCCGCGGACGCTGGTGCCGAAACGGTGAAGACGGTCACCTTGAGCCATTCGGTTTCGGGCGGCCGCTACGCCGGCGAGAATCCGCCGAATGTGATCGTGACGATCCCGTTGGAGGGCGCGCCCGGGGCGCCCACGGGATTGACGGCGACGGTCGGCGACCGGCAGGTCGGGCTCGCCTGGGGCCCGCCGTCCAATGACGGCGGTTCTCCGGTCCTCCGCTACGAATATCGCTTCCAGCAGGCCGGCGTCGATTTCTCTGCATGGATCCGGATTCCCGGCGGCGCCGGCGTCAGGAATTACACCGTGACCGGTCTGGAGAACGGGGCCTCCTACACGTTTGAGGTGAGGGCGGTGAACGCCGCCGGCGAGGGTCCGAGCGCCACGCAGACGGTGGAGTTGGCGGAATCCGCTCCGGGTGCGCCGGCGAATCTGACGGCCACCGGCGGTGACGGGCAGGTTGCCCTG
>JAPOYZ010000102.1:0-7717 GCA_026706325.1 Candidatus Aminicenantota bacterium | reverse complement strand
GTTGCCCTGAGCTGGGGTGAGGCGTCTGGCGGCGGAACGCAGATCCTCCGTTATGAGTACCGCTACGCCGCGGCCGGCCAGGCCTACGACGACGCTTGGACCCCCGTCAGCGGCGCCGGGAACGCCAGGAGCGTCACGGTTCCCAGCCTCACCAACGGCACGGAATACCGGTTCCAGGTGCGGGCGGTGAACAGTATCGGCGAAGGCACGGCTGCCGAAACCAGAGCCACGCCTGGCCGCGCGCCGAGCGCGCCGACCGGGCTGACGGCGAGAGTCGAAAGCGAAACCATCACGGTGAAGTGGGGCATGCCGGCCGATAACGGCGGCTCCGACATCACCGGCTACCAGGTGCGCTACCGCATGAACGGTAGTGGCTGGAGCAGCTGGAGGACGGTGCCGGGCGGCGCACGCGCCACCAGCTACACCATGACGGGCTTGACCGACGGGATCGGCCATGAGATCCAGGTTGTAGCGGTGAACGCCATCGGGCGTGGCGCCGTCGCCTCGGTCGAGGCCACTCCCATGGAGGGCCTCAACTTCGCCCACTTTGCCAACGGTACGGCGGGTGGGGTGACCATCACGTCCGACATCGTGCTGGTGAACGTCGAGACCTCCGCGGTGACCCCGGCGGTCTACTTCTACAACCAGCAGGGCGACATGATCGACGCCGGCTCGGTAGTGGATGTGACGGGAGACCTGATGGTCAACGGCGACGGCGCCTTGACCGTTCCCATGGGGATCCCGCGCCAAGGCGAAATGACAATTTCGACCAACGGCGAAGGGGCCCTGGTGGTCGGATCGGCGAGGGTGTTCGGCACGGGCCGCCTGGGAGGCGTGCTGCGCTTCGACATCCCGGCCGTTGGAGTGGCCGGCGTGGGAGCCAGCGAGCCCGTCAGCGACGCCATCTTCCCGGCTCGCCGGATGGTCGGTGGAGTCAGAACCGGAGCGGCGATCCGCAACCTCAGCGCCGAGTCCATGACGGTCACCTGCATGCTGATGCAGGACGGCGATGTGATGGATACGGTCATGGTCGAGCTGGAGGGCGACGGCCATAGCGCCCGGTTCATCGACGAGATGTTCCCGGGCGCCAACACGGTCGACTTCGTGGGATCGGTGCGCTGCACCGCCCCCGACGGCGGGATGTTCGTCGGAGTCGCCCTGGAGATGGATCCCGGCAACGGGATCTTCACCACCCTCCCGGTGGTGCCTCTGGGTACCGGCGCCCGCAGCGGTGAATCGACGCTCAACTTCGCACACTTCGCCAACGGCGATTTCGGTGGAACGGCAACGAGTTCCGACCTGGTCTTCGTCAACGTGGCCACCTCGGCGGTGGCCCCGGCCATCCACTTCTTCGACCAGATGGGCAACATGATTGATGCCGCGATGGTTGTGGACGCCATGATGGATGGAGTCGAGGTCGCCGACGGCGTCCTGATGGTGACGGACGAGATCCCGCCCATGGGCGAAATGACCATCTCCACCAGTGGCATGGGCGACGGCATGGTCGGCTCGGTGAGAGTCGTCTCCGACGGACCCATCGGCGGAGTCCTCCGCTTCGACATTCCCACCATCGGCGTCGCCGGTGTGGGTGCAAGCGAGGCCGTCAATGCCGCCATCTTCCCGGCCCGCCGCATGGCGGACGGCATCAACACCGGCGCCGCCATCCGCAATCTCATGCCGGAACCGACGACGGTGACCTGCCGCTTGATGATGGGTGGTCAGCCGCTGGGCGAGGATCCGATTGCCCTGCCGGGCAACGGTCAGAACTCGGAGTTCATCAACGAGATGTTCGCCAACGCCAACACGGACGACTTCGAAGGCTCGGTCCACTGCACCGCGCCGGCGGGGTCCATGTTCACCGGCGTGGCCCTGGAGATGGATTTCAACAACCGGATCTTCACCACCCTCCCGGTGGTCCCGGTCCGGTAACCATCCCCATCGGATCCAAACCCAAAAGGGGCAACCGCACCAGCGGTTGCCCCTTTTTTCTGGAGCGGCGACTTTCCTGTCGCCGGTGGGCGCTTCCCCACCCGCCCGGTCCAGCGGACGCCCGGTAGAAAAAGGAAAGGAACGGCGGTTTCCTAACCGCCGAACTCCCGAGTAGCAAAGCGGCGACGGAAGAACGGGCGATTGGAAAACGCCGATCCTTTTCGGCGGCTGGACGGTTCCGCTCCTTTTCTTCCGGATTTCCTTCGTAGATTTCAGATGGGCCGACGTTTACAGTAATTGAAGAGTTCGGAAGCGGACCGAATTCTACGAAGCGTGACACTTTTGAAAACCCGTGGAACCAGGGGATGACGATTGCCGTAAGGGGGAGATGAGGGGGTTTGGAAGATGATTCACCTGATTGTCCTTCCCTCCACCGAGGAAACTGAAGGCGAAGAGAGCCACGAGGAACTGGTGACTCGTATCCTTGGGGAGGAGAACTGCATCCCAGTTTGGCCTGGTGTGTTCCTGGCAGAATCCAAACTCATTGCATCCCAGGTCAAGGAGAAATTAGAACTTCAGATTGGAGGACGCCAGGGCATGATCGCCACGATTGGGGAGGATATGCTCGCCGGGGTCGGACCAGCCAACACAGTTCAATGGTATCGTAGCCGCTCCTCAACGAAATGAATCCCAGAAGAGGATTGCCTCCTGTCCCGGATAGCGATGAATTTGGCGGACAAGGGCAACGTCCATTTGACAAGGATGACCCCAAACCGTCCGGTCGCCACCAAGCCCGGTATATCCTGGACTGGTCAATACGCGCACTATTCTTCCCAGCAATCGGATTCTTGTGGCTCACGATTCACAATGTGGACAAGGATGTAAGTTACATTCGAGGCCAGATTGACGTGATACGTGAAAACACTGTGGGACAGGGACCCGTTGAGGCCCCGACAAGAGTCCATGGGAAGGTGAGAAACGAGATACTCCTCGCTGAGTTCCTCCCAGACCATGTTCAGGGACTTCCCAAAAGAAACCTGCCGAGACACTGATTTGTGGCCGGGAGTACGATTGGCTGTCAAGCGTATCGCCTAATCTCCATCAGAAACTAATTTCTGAAGACCAGTGCTGAACATCCGGCGATCGGCGGTTGGGAACCGCCGCTTTCAGCGGTAAAAAAGCCGCCTTTCCGAATGGGGGACTAAGAGTCCCCTCTCCTGTGCCCTCCTCCCATCCCCGCCACGACGCCTCGCCAGATCGTCGCCACCCGCC
Source organism: Candidatus Aminicenantota bacterium (assembly GCA_026706325.1). Lineage (GTDB taxonomy): Bacteria > Acidobacteriota > UBA6911 > RPQK01 > JAJDTT01 > JAJDTT01. The sequence goes on along the minus strand of JAPOYZ010000102.1, from coordinate 4,516 downwards.
GTCGGCGCATCAGCACGACTGGAGCGGCGACTTTCCTGTCGCCAGTGGAGCGAAGCGACCCATCCCCAGACGATTCGCCAGTCGCCGAATTGACTGTCGGCTTTATTGCCGCCGAACTACGGACCAGCAAAACCCCGGCCGGCGAGCGGCCAAGGTAGCACGGGGCGGTAGGAAAACCGCCTCTCCAACGGGCGGTAGGAAAACCGCCTCTCCAACGGGCGGTAGGAAAACCGCCCCTCCAACGGGCGGTAGGAAAACCGCCCCTCCAACGGGCGACAGGAAAGTCGCCCCTCCTGGGCGACAGGAAAGTCGCCTCTCCGCGATCAAAAATCGCCTCTCCTCGGCGCTTCGGAAATCTCCCCTCCCATCCCCGCCACGACGCCTCGCCAGATCGTCGCCACCCGCCGCCAGCGCATCAGCACGACGTTCCACACCAGGCTCAACACCAGCGACTTCCCCCAACAACCCCATGCCCAGGCGCCGGCCCGATGCTTCCTCAGGAACAGCACCGCATTCCGCCGGACCCAGAACACCCGTTTCAGGGGATCGTGCCGCGTCGAATGCGCGCGCCGGTGATAGACCCTCGCCGCCGGACAAAAGTAGGACCGGTACCCCCGCCTTTCGGCCCGGAAGAGGAAGTCCACCTCCTCGTGGTACATGAAGTAGTCCTCGTCGAAGAACCCCACATCCTCGAACACCCGCCGGTGGACCAGAAGCGCGCATCCCAGCAGCAACTGCACCCGGCGGACCCGGTCGTACCGCCCGCCGTCCCGCGCCCCCTTGCCGCGAAAGGAAGTCAGGACATGGCTCCAGGTGATCCGCCCCCAGGCGGCGTCCAACCGGTTCGGCCTCTCCTGCAGCAGGACCTTCGGTCCGTAAACCCCCGGCCCCTTCTCCCGGGCCGTCTCCAGCAGCCGGGAGACCGTCTCCGGCTCCACCAGGATGTCGTTGTTCAGCAGGAGAAAATATTGGGCGGCCGGACTCGAGCCGTCTTCCGCGCCGGGAATCGACCTCCGCAGCACCGAGTTGAGGGCGCCCCCGTAACCCAGGTTCTCCGCCAGCGGCGCCACGCGCACCGGATCCCGCACCTGGTTCGCGGACCCGTCGGTGGACCCGTTGTCCACCACGACGATCTCGAGATTGGGGTGAAGCGTGGAACGCAACGCGTCCAGCGTAGCCGGAAGGACTTCGCGCCCGTTCCAGTTGACGACGATCGCTACGACCCGTTCATCAGTCGGCATATTTCCCGTCCCGTGAGGACCCGGTCGCGGCGCACCAGCCAGCGCTTGGCCAGCGCCTGGGGGGTCCTCGCCATCCCCGCCGCGAGTCCTCGCAGGAACGACCCCAGGTAGCCCGCCTTGAGGGCGTGGAACGCCGTGCTGCGGCCCCAGCCGTAGGCCAACTGGAGCAGGTTGCGTCCCGGTTGATAGGTGACCATCAACTGCCACCGGTTCCGGGTGATCCAGTAGACCCGGGCCGGCGAATAGCAGACGGGGAGCGGGGGCGGGTCCGGCCGGGGTGGGATCGGCCGGACCCCGGCGTCCTTCTCCACCGGAAGGACGTGTCGGCTTTCCTCCTCTGCCGGTGCGAGGAGGTCCGCCACCAGGTCTTCCCGAGAGGGATCGGACGCAGCCTCGATATGGTAGACGACGGCTTCGGGTACGTAAAGACAGGGATGCCCGGTGAACTGGGCTCTCAGGCTCAGTTCCACGTCCTCCAGGTACATGTAGTAGGTCTCATCGAAGAGCCCGATGCGGTCGAAGAGGCGGCGGCGGTAAAAGGCGGCGCCGGCGCTGGCCCCCAGGACCGGCCGGCTGTAGTTGTGGAGCTGGCGCGCGTCGCCCCGGCCCCGCTTGAAGGGCATTCCCGTCCGGTCGTAGCCGTCGCCGGCGCTGTCGATGAGATCCCGCCGGCGGAAGTCCACCATTCGGGAAGCCAGGAACCAATAGGAGGGGTTCCGTTCCAACGCCGCCAGTCCCGCCTCCACCCAGCCCGGGTCCGCCTCCGTATCGTTGTTCAGGAGCGCCACGTAATCGGTGCTGCAATGGAGGATGCCGCGATTCACCGCCCGGGCGAACCCCTGGTTCTCCTCCAGCGCCAGCGCCTCCACCTCTGGAAACCGGGTCTCCAGCATCTCCCGGGTCGAGTCGGTGGAACCGTTGTCCACCACCAGGACGGGGCATCGCACCCGCTGACTGGCCAGCGACGAGAGGCATCGCTCCAGCAGCCGGACCCGGTTCCAGGTGGGGATGATCACCGTCAGCCTGCGATCGTAGCTGCCTGTCATGCCTGGCGTTCCTCCCGCCGGCCTTGAAGCAACCCCAGGTTGTAGTGGTAGCTCATGAGATCCGGATAGAGGGAGCTCAGGTCCGGCCATCGGCATTTCTCGGTCCAGGCGCAGGCCCAGGTCAGGAGCTCCATGCGGACCCGGTCCCGGAGCCGGTATCGGGGCAACCGGTCGACGTTGAGGAAGTCCGCCATCTCGGGATGCTTGCGGTAGAAGTTCCAGGCCGAGGAGCCGACCCGCCGCTGCCGCCGGACGAAGGCCCTCACCGACGTCGGGTGGTGATGGTGGGCCACCGCGCGCGCGTGGTAGACCAGCCGCATCCCCATCCGGTGGAGCCGCCATCCCAACTCGATGTCCTCCCACCCGTACTCGCCGAAGTCCTCGTCGAACCCCCCCGACTCCCGGAAGAACTCCCGGGAGATGGAGAGGTTGCTGGTGTAGAAGAAGTTGAAGGGAACGTCGTTCGGGTCGTCGATCAGCGCGAACCCGAACTGCCACCCCTCCTCGCCCACGTACTCCATGAACCGGGTCCGGGGATACTCCCTGGCCCAAGGCGTGTACCCGATCACCACGACCCGTTCCGCATCGTCGCGCCGGACCCCGTCTCGGGCCCCGAGATGCCCCTCCAGAAAATCGGACCCGGGAACCGTATCGTCCCCCAGAAACACCAACCACTCCCCCCGAGCCCGCCCCACGCCCAGGTTCCGCGCCGCGCCCTGCTTGAGGTTCTCCTGGTGAAGGTAAACCAGCGGCACCGGATACTCCGATGCCATTCCCCGAACCCGATCGCCCGTGTCGTCGGTGGACCCGTCGTCCACCACGATCACCTCATAGGGAACGCCGCCGGCGCCCGAATCGTCCGCAGACTCCTCAAGCAACGTCTGCCGCCCCAGCGCCTCCAACGTCCGCACCAGGATCCGGGACCGGTTGTAGGTCGGAATGACGACACTGACCCGCATGGACAAAACAAGTCTACAGGAGGCAGGACCTTCAATCGCCAGGAGCGGCGTCATTTTGGCGCCCTCTTCCGCACCAACCACAACCCATGGCCATGGAGAGCAGCGTGCCAGATCGGCGGTAGGAAATCCCCCGCTCCTGCAACACCTCTTTTTCTCTCAGGATCTCGCCAGCCCATCGCCGGTGGAGATCCCCTGTCCGGATCGCTCGCATATTCTTCGCGACGGTCGTTGTATAGTTTGAACATTCCAATCTCCGGAAGATAATGGAGCCCAGATGATGACTATCGAGTTGATCAGCGTCTTGATAGCCGTGGTGGCGGTAGGAGTCGGCTTGGCCGGATTGATGTTGGCCAGTTGGCGGGGAGTCCGGCACGAAATGCAGGACATGCGCCAGGAGATACGGGACGTGCGCCAGGAGATGCGGGACATGCGCACCCACATGGGACGGATCGACTCCCACATCGGCGAACTGCGGGAACGCATCGGGCGGGTCGAAGGCTTGCTGCAAGGACTGCGGGAGTTCTTCTCCCGGCGCACCGCCGTCGACTAGGCGGGGGGTTTTCCTGTCGCCCAATAGGAAATCAGCCTTCTTGCCGCCGATGACCCGACCAGGGATGAAGCTTGTCAGGTTCGGGTCTCGACAGGTGTGCTACGGAGCGGCGCGCCGGCGATTGGAACGCACAGTCACGGGATCGCTCAATCTGTCCTTGCCGTGATCGAGTCGCGCAGTCCCTTCAGGAGGCCTTCAATGTGGGCGATGCGTTCCCGGATCTGAGCAAACCCATCCTGGAGTCGGCTGATGTCGGATTTCAGCCATGCAAACAGGGAGATCATCAAGCCTCCCAACGCGATCGAGGCAGCGATGATACCAACGAGTTCCGGGGTCATATCCAAACCTCCCTCTGCCAGGTCGCGACGGAACCTGCTCGGCAAACCGTGACCGGATGCCTACCGCGAATTGTACCGCCATTTGAATTAACGTTCCCAACCAGGAAAAGACGGCGGATTCCCAATCGCCCGTTCTTCTTTCCCTCGCGCCGCGCCCGGAATCGGCGGTTGGAAACCGCCGCTCCTACCGGGATCATGCGCAGATTCCTGGCGTCCGTCGTTTTATATATTGAATGCAGGAAGCCTGAGGACTCCAATCCATGAATGTCGACCTGATCAGCGTCCTGGTAGCCGTTGTCGCAGTAGGAGTCGGCTTGGCCGGCCTGGTGTTGGCCGGCTGGCGGGGCGTCCGGCATGAAATGCGCGACATGCGCCACGGGAG
>JAPOYZ010000415.1:11095-11795 GCA_026706325.1 Candidatus Aminicenantota bacterium | reverse complement strand
GCTCACGAAAACCGTATCCACCCCTACGCGCGCGTCCCGTTCCGCCTGGTCGAGCGATCTCTTCACACTCTCGATGGTCTCCGTCAGATTGACGACGACGCCCTTCTTGAGACCGGCCGACGGAGTGATGCCCACCCCGGAAACCCGAAAAACTTCTTGCTCGAGTTGCGCGATGACGGAACAGACCTTGGTGGTTCCGACATCAACTCCGACCAGCGTTCTCTTCCTCATCGATCTGGTTCCATCCTGTTTGCGACCGCGAATCTCCGGTCCAGGCCGGTCCCGGAGATGATCCTAAGTACTCCTTTCACGAGACTCGCCCGGAGTATGGAAAATGATCTTGTTGTCGAAGGAGACATCGATATATTCGATGCGGCCATACTCCTTCTTGAGTTGCTGGTAAATGTCCTTCTGGGCCAGAAAGTTCTCATACCGCTCCCGGAAACGGCCGCTTCCCAGGTAGATGGGAACCGGGTCGTCCTCCCTGACGATGGCGATCCGCCCCGGGTCCGCCAGCAGGACCTCGGATATGGAGAGGGTATAGTCCCCGTCGGAAGAACCCAGATCGGACATCAACCTGGAATAGATTCCCATCTTCTCGAGATTCTCCCGGGTCGCGGAAGGGTTCTCGCGGGCGATGTTCCCAGGGCCTTTCAGACTCGGCCCATCCAACCGCAGGTGGCCGGATCGGTCCCGGTCC
>JAPOYZ010000415.1:0-11085 GCA_026706325.1 Candidatus Aminicenantota bacterium | reverse complement strand
GCCTTCCTCGTCGACGATGTAGAGATCCTCGTCGATTGCGGCCACGGCCACCGGAACACGTTCCCGGACACTGACGATGAGATGCCCGGGCAACTGGCGGCGCACGGTCGCAGCCCTCACCCAGGACTCCGATTCCACCAGATCCTTGAGCTGTTCCAGGTCGACCCGCAGGATGTTCCCCGTATAGGTCTCGAGCATGAACGTCCTGAGTTTCTGCCAGGAGAGATGCCGGGCGCCCTCGAAGCGAATATCCCGAATGCCGAAAAGCGCTTCACCCTGGGAAGAGTAAGCCGCATGTCGAAGCGCGGTCAGCCGCCCCAGGAGCAAGAGACCCGTCCCCAGAAGACGTCCGGCAAAGATCAGCAATTTTCGCAGCATGCTAGGGCGTTGGACTGGCATCTTCTATACTTCCGGCGCCTTCAAACGGCCCGGCCCTTCAGAAAATCCTCTCCGATCTTCCAAACGTTGCCCGCTCCCAGCGTCAGGAGCAGGTCTCCCGGCATCACGTCTTCCCGCAGGGCCCGCAACATGGCGCCGGGCTGCGGCTGATAGCAGACCTGGCGGTGCCGTTCCACGGCCCGGTACAGATCCTCGCCGAGCCCGCCGGCGACGGGCGCCTCCCCTGCCGGATAGACATCCATCAGGTAAAGGAGATCCGCATCCTGGAAACACTCGGCCAACTCCGACCTCAAATGAAGGGTTCGCGTGTATCGATGCGGCTGAAACACCACGACCACTCGCCGTCCCATTCGGCGGCACGCGTCCAACGTGGTTCGGATCTCAACCGGATGGTGACCGTAATCGTCCATCACACGGACCCCCTCGCGCATGCCCTTGAACTCCAGACGCCGTTCTGCGCCGGAGAACGTTCCCAGCGCCCGCCGGATCACGTCAAAGGGCACCTGCAACTCGAGACCCACCGCAACGGCGGCCAGAGAGTTCAATACGTTGTGCCGGCCCGCCACATTCAGCCGGAGCCTCCCCAAACGCCGGCCCTCATGGACGCACCCGAAGGCAGAACCTCCGGAAGTCCATTCCACCGCCTCGGCCCATACGTCGGCGGCAGGTGTCACGCCGTACGTTATCACGGGCCGGTGAACGTTTTTCAGGAGCCGCCTGAGGTTAGAATCGTCGGTACAGACGACCGCACGGCCGTCTGCCGGGAGCAGGTTCATGAAGGCGACGAAGGCGTCGCCGATTTCCTCGAGTCCTCCGTAGAAATCCAGATGATCGCGGTCGACGTTGGTGATCACCGCGTGCCGGGGCCGGAGCTTCAGGAAGCTGCCGTCGCTCTCGTCCGCTTCGGCTACGACCCACGGCCCCTTTCCGAGACGCGCGTTGCCGCCCAGGTCCACGGCCCGGGCTCCAACCAGGATCGTGGGGTCCAGGCCGGCTTCCACCAGCAGCACGCCGATCATGGAAGTGGTGGTCGTCTTGCCATGGGTTCCCGAGATGGCAATCCCCTCGCCGCCGGCCATGATCCGGGCCAACAGGTCTGCCCGGTGCACCACCCTGATATCCCGTCTGCGAGCCTCTTGGAGTTCGGGATTGTCCCTGCCGACGGCGCTGGAAAAGGCCACGATCTCGGCATCTCCCAGATGGTCCGGGCTGTGTCCGATACTGACCCTGACCCCGATCGAACGGAGACTGGAGACCGCGTCGCTGCAGACCAGGTCCGAACCTGAGACTTCCCAACCCTTCTGGGCCAGAATCTGGGCGATTCCGCTCATCCCCACGCCGCCGATACCGACGAAATGGACCTTCCGGAACTGATCGAGACCTTCCGTCCGGTTGGGTCCTACTCCCTTGGCGTTCTCCATTCGCATCTTCTCCGGCGTCGTCCGGCCCCGGGAGGGCACCTGCGAGGGGCGCCCCTACGCTGTCCGGTTTCGGTCCGTTCCACTCTCCTCCACGTCGATTAGATCCGTCAGCAACTGGACGATCCGGTCGCAACTTTGGGGGTCGCCCAGATTTCCACTGGCTTCGGCCAGCGCCCCGAGTTGAAGGCGGTCACGGTCCAAATCGCGAATCATCCGGGCAAGTGCGGGTCCCGCCCCCTCCCCTTCCTCCAGAATCAGGGCGGCGCCCCGGCGAACCAGGGCTTGGGCGTTGGTCCGCTGGTGGTCATCGGCCGCATGGGGATACGGAATCAGGATCGAAGCCTTTCCCGCCGCCGCGACTTCGGCCAGGGTCAGGGCTCCCGCCCGGCAGATCACCAGATCGGCCCAGTGCAGCCGATCCGGCATGTCGTGGATGTACTCCAATACCGCGCCGAAAAAGCCCAGATTCCGGTAACGCTCTTCCACCCGGCTGCGGTCTCGGGGCCCCGTCTGGTGAATCAGCCGGATGCGGCCGGGCGAGAGCTCTTCAAGTGCCTCGCAAACCAGGCGATTGATGGCGACGCTTCCTTGACTCCCTCCGAAGATCAACACCCTGAGGGGCCCACCCGCGTTCGGACGTCTACGGTCCCGGTGGAATTGGGGTCGAACCGGGATTCCCGTCAGCTCGGCCTTCGGTCCAAAGCGTCCCGCCGTTTCTTCGAACGCCACCGCCACCCGGCCCACCCAGGGAGCCAAAAGCCGGTTGGCGAGACCCGGGTGAACGTTGGGTTCGATCACGAGACACGGGATCCGCATCCAGGACGCCACGAGGACCACGGGTCCGGAGGAATAGCCGCCCAGTCCCACCACGGCCGCGGGCCGAAAGCGGCGGAGGATTCCCGCGGCCCGGAGCAGCGCCGCCGGAAGTTGCAGCAGGGTTTGAAACGCCTTCAGGAGACCGGTTCGTTTGAGTCCTCCCAAGGAAATCCTCTCCACCGTCACGCCCAGGTCCGGCAGAATTCGATTCTCGATTCCCCGGCGGGTTCCCACGAAGAGAATCTCCGGACTCGGTCCCAACTCCCGCAGGCGTTGGATGACCGCCACCGCCATGTAGACATGGCCTCCGGTCCCTCCTCCGGCAAACAGCAACCCTCCCTCGATCACTGGAATCCCCGGCTCTGGGAAACGGCCTCCTCCCGGTCGGTCCGGCAGCGGCGGGAAATGTTCAGCAGGATGCCCATGCCGGCCATCATGGCCAACATGGAGGACCCGCCGACCGAGACGAACGGAAGTGGTATTCCCTTGGTGGGCAGCAGGCTGACCACGACGCACATGTTGAACATGCCTTGCAGGACCACCATGCACACGATCCCCATGGCCAGCAGAGAGCCGAAATCGGTGTCGGCCCGGAAAGCGATCCGCACCCCTCGCCAGAAGAGCAGCACGAAGAGCGCCACCATGACGAGCGAACCCAGCAATCCAAGCTCCTCCCCCACGACGGCGAAGACGAAGTCGGTGTGGGACTCGGGCAGGAAATGGAGCTTCTGCTTGCTCTGGGTCAGACCCAGTCCGGTCCATCCGCCGGAGCCCACGGCGATCAGGCTCTGGCGAATCTGGTAGCCGATGCCGGAGGGGTCCACGTCCGGATTCAGGAAGGCCAGAATCCGGTCCTTGCGGTAGGAAGCGCTCAAAATGAGGGCCAGGACGACTGGAATACTCAAACCGGCGAGACCGATCAGGTAGATCAGGCGAACGCCGGCCAGAAAGAGCAACGCTCCCACGGTGAGCGCGATGGCGCAGGCGGTACCCAGATCGGGCTCGACCACGATCAGAGCCAGGACCAGCCCCACAATCCCCAGCAACGGCGCCAACACGGCCAACGACCGGAGGCTCGAGCGGTATCGGGTGAGGTAGTAGGCCGCGAAAACCACGGCTCCGAGCTTGGCCAGTTCCGAGGGTTGGAACCGCGTGGGACCGACCGGAATCCAGCGCCGGACATCCTGACCGGTGGGCAGCACCAAAGGAAGAACCAGGAGAATCACGGTGGCGGCCAGCGCCGGATAGATGAATGCGGGAGTCGCATAGCGGCGATAGTCCCAATGCGCCGCGATCCAGAAGACCACCAGGCCGATGCCGACGCTCACCAGCTGCCTTTGGAAAATACGGGTGGAAACGCCGTACCGGTCCAGCGACACCATTCCTGAGGCGCTGAAGGCCATGACCAGGCCGAAGCCCACCAGAACCAGGAGGACCAACAGAATTACAGGGTCGTACGCCGTTCGTCGGGTCACCGTCACTCACCTCCGGTCAACCGTGAAACCAGATCCTTGAAGGCTCTGCCCCGTTCCTCATAGTTGAGGAACATGTCGAAACTGGCGCAGGCCGGGGCCAGCAGCACCGCGTCTCCGGGCAGCGCCTCGACGAACGCCCGGCGAACCGCTTCCTCGAACCCTCCCACCTCGCTCACCGGGGCCGTTCCGCGCAGCCCCTCCGCGAGACTGTCCTTGGCCTCTCCCAAAAGGACCAGGTGCCGGACCTTCCTTTTGACCAGCGGCCTCAGCACCCGGAAGTCGGACCCCTTGTTGGTCCCTCCCATGATGGCGACCAGGGGCTGCTCCAGGGCTTCCATGGCTTTGGCGGCCGATTCCACGTTGGTGGCTTTGGAATCGTTGTAGAAGGAGACCCCCTCCAGGTCCCGGACCCATTCCAGGCGGTGCTCCACGCCGGCGAAGCGGCGGCAGGCACGGGCGATCGCCTCGGGTTCGACGCCCACCATAAAGCCGGCGGCCGCGCCGGCCAGAACGTTTTCCAGATTGTGTTCTCCCTTGAGCCGGACCTGGCTCCGGTCCATCACCTGGTGCGGCACGCCGTCCACCTGAATCCAGATCTTTCCGTCCCGGGAAAAAGCGCCCGCGCACCGTTTTAACCGGCTGAAGAAGAGGGGACGGGCCTCGGCACCGTCGGCCATGCGCCGGGAATTGGGTTCGTCCCGGTTGAACACGGCGAAATCCGACGCTTCCTGATTGAGCAGAATGCGGCGTTTCGCCTGCCAGTAGTCCTCGAAGCTCGCGTGACGATCCAGATGATCCGGCGTTACGTTGAGGACGACGGCCACCCGGCAGTGCAGCGTCCGGGTCGTCTCCAGTTGAAAGGACGAGAGCTCTACGACCCAGACCGTTTCGTCATTGGCGTCCTCCAGTTTCTCCAGCAGGGGAACTCCGATGTTGCCCGCCACGACATGGGGCCGCCGGCCCGCAGCCAGCATCTCGCCGATCAGCGTGGTCGTGGTGGTCTTGCCGTTGGTTCCCGTGACCCCGATGAGCGTGCCCTTCAGGAAACGGCAAGCCAGCTCGATCTCGCTCCAGACCGGTATTCCCCGCTCCCGGGCCCGCACCAGCGGAGGGATCCCGGACGGCACCCCGGGGCTCAATACGATCATGTCGGCTCCGGTGAAATCCGCTTCCCGGTGACCTCCCAGCACCAACCGAACCTTCCCGCGGAGCCTTGCGATCTGGTCGTTCAGATCATCCCCCGTGCGAAGATCCGTGACGCTGACGCGGGCCCCCTTCGCAACCAGGAAGTTGGCCGCGGCCAGACCGGTCCGGGCCAGTCCGACAACCAGGATGTTTCGACCCGACAACTTCATCGCCAAACCCTCGCCACCCCTCTACCTGATCTTCAGCGTGGTCAGGCTGAAGAGTGCGAACAGCAGGCCCAGCACCCAGAAACGCACCACCACTTTGGGCTCGTCCCATCCCAGCAGCTCGAAGTGGTGGTGCAGGGGGGCCATTAGCAGAATGCGCTTCCCGGTGGCCTTGAAGTACAGGACCTGGAAGATGACCGACAGGGCCTCCAGGACGAAAATGCCCCCGATAGACAACAGCAGGAGTTCCTGCTTGATGAGCACCGCCACGGTGGCGATGGCGCCACCCAGGGACATGGACCCCACGTCTCCCATGAAGATCTCGGCGGGGTGGGAGTTGTACCAGAGAAACCCCAGGCTGGCTCCCACCATGGCTCCGCAGAAGATGGAGAGCTCGCTGGCGTAGGTGTTCTTGATCAGCCCCAGATAAGTGGCGAAAGTGGCGTGGCTGGTCACGTAAGCCAGAACCGTCAGGGCCGAAGCCGCAATCACCATCAGGCCGCTGGCCAGTCCATCCAGGCCGTCCGTCAGGTTCACGGCGTTGCTGCTTCCCACGATGACCAGAGCCGTGAACACGATCAGGGGGATGAAGGTCGAGACGCCCAGCACCACCAGATCCAGTTCGGGCGTGAAACGCTTGAAGAAGGGGACGCTCAACTGAATGCTGTAGAGCCCCTGATAGTGGAGCGCCACGAGAGTCAGTCCAATCCCCAGTGCGATCAGTACCTGGAACATGAGTTTGCGCCGCGGCCGCAGGCCGGCCGAGCTCTTCCTGGTGACCTTGAGGTAGTCGTCGGCCAGGCCCACAGCACCGAACAGGATCAGGGAAGCGATGGCGATCCAGACGTAAAGGTTTCCCAGATCGGCCCACAAAAGGGTGGGCAACACGATGCTGACGACGATGAGCACTCCACCCATGGTGGGGGTCCCGGCCTTCTGAAGGTGACGTTTGGGACCGTCTTCCCGAATGAACTGGCCGATCTGATAGTCCCTGAGCTTGGCGATGAGCCAGGGACCCAGAATCAGGCTCAAGGCCAGAGCCGTGAGGGTGGCACAGGCGGTGCGAAACGTAATGTAGCGGAGTACGTTCAGGACCGAGAACTGCTCGTGAAGAGCGTACAACAGGTGATAGATCAAGAGCCCTTCCCCTTTTCCAGAAGAGCGGCGATGCGCTCCATTCCGACTCCGCGAGACCCCTTGATCAAGAGGAAGTCGCCGCTGCAAACGAAGCCGGACAGGTACTCCGCCGCCTCTTCCGAAGTCCCGAAGTAGAGGGTCCTGCCGTCTGCCAGGCCCGCCTCGCGAGCTCCCTCCAGAACCGGCCGGGCTCCCGCGCCCACCGCCGCCAGGAGATGAGGCTCGATGCGGGCCGCCATCCTTCCGACCCGGCGATGCCAGACCGCGCTCTCGGGACCCAATTCCAGCATCTCTCCCAGAGCGACGATCCGGCGGCCGGCGCCGGCCGACTGTCCCACGGTCTCCAACACCATCCGTACGGCTTGCGGGTTCGAGTTGTAGGAGTCGTCCAAGATTCTGATCCGCCGCGAACCGGACATCTCCAACCCCCGGATCTTTCCTCGCATGGGGAGTGGGGCCAGGCTGGGAATCGCCCCTTCGATCTGCTCACGGCTCAAACCCAGGGTCCGGGCCGCAGCCACGGCGGCAGCCAGGTTGTAGAGATGGTGGCGGCCGACGAAGGACACCCGGCAGGAGGACTCTCCCCAATCGGCCAGGAGGATGAACCGGGTGCTGTTGGAGTCCACGACCCCGAAGTCCGTGACCTGGACGTCCGCTTTCCGCTCCAGGGAGAAGGAGACGCTGCGCCCATGGAAGGCGGAAGCGAGATCCGCCACCCGGCGGTCGTCGGCGTTGTAGACGAAGACCCCCGCCGGCGCCAAGTCCTCCAGGATTTCGCCCTTGGCTCGAGCAATCTCGTCGACACTGGAGAAGAATTCGAGATGCACCGGCGCCACATTGGTGATGACGGCGAGATCGGGACGGCAGATCCGGGCCAGCCGCCGGATTTCGCCGGCATGGTTCATGCCCAGTTCCAGCACCGCCAGGTCATGCCGTTCCTCCAACAGGAGAAGGGAAAGCGGCACTCCGAAGGCGTTGTTGAAGTTGGCGGGAGACTGAAGAACCTGGTGGCCGGATTCGAGCAGCCGGGCGGTGAAAGTGCGGGTCGTGGTCTTTCCCATGCTGCCGGTCACGCCCACCAGACTCCGGCCCCACCTCCTGCGGAGTTCGGCAGCCAGTTCCTGTAGCGCCAGGGTGGTGTCGGCGACGCGGAGGAAGATCCGGTCTTCAAAGGCGCCGGCATCCAGTTTCGGCGTGCGGGAACAGACCCCCACCGCCGCTCCGCGCTCCATGGCGGCCTCCAGGAAATCGTGCCCGTCCAGGCGATCCCCCTTGATGGCGAAGAAGCAATCGCCCGGCTTCACCTGCCGGCTGTCGATGACGACCCGGGGCAGAGGCCGATGCGCTTGCCGACCCAGGTCCCGGCCCCAGGTCCGGGCGCCCATGACCTGGGCCGCTTGCCGGAAATCTAGTCCGAACACACCGAATCCCTCACCACTTCCCGATCATCGAAGGGGATTCGAGTCCCCTGGATTTCCTGATAGGTTTCCTGCCCCTTGCCCGCCACCAGGACCATGTCTCCGGTCCCGGCCAGCTTCACGACGCGGCCGATGGCCTCCCTTCGATCGGCGATGGTCTCGAAGTTGTCCCGTTCGGGAGGGATTCCTGCCCTGATCTGCTGGAGGATGGCCTCCGGATCCTCGCTCCGCGGATTGTCCGTGGTCAAAATGGTCCAGTCGGACCGGCGGGTGGCGATTTCGCCCATCCGAGGCCGCTTGGACGCGTCCCGGTCTCCACCGCAGCCGAAGACGCAAAGCACACGGTTCGAGGTCAAGCCCCGGGCCAGGCGCAACACGTTCTCCAGTGCGTCCGGCGTATGAGCGTAGTCCACGACCACCGTGTAGTCCCGGTCCAAGTCGACCTTCTCGAATCGGCCGGGGACCCGGTCGAGTCCGGAGATGCCCGAGCAGATCTGCCGGTCCCCGATCCCCAGCGCATGACAGGCCGCCACCGCCGCCATGATGTTGTAGAGGTTGTGGTCTCCCACCAGGGGACTGCTCAAGGCCAGGCGGCGACCCCGGCACTCCAGCTCCACCCGCGTCCCGTCAACCGTGGTCTTCCGCGTGATCGGGCGGACCTGCGCTTCCGGGGTCATTCCGAAGGTCACGGCCTCGCCTTCCGGATCGAGCCGGCGGCTCGCCGGGTCGTCGTGATTGATCACCGACCAGGCCAGACCGGGGTTGTAGTCGGACCGGAACAGGAGGCGCTTGCTCTGGAGGTAGTTCTCCCGAGTGTGATGAAAGTCCAGGTGGTCCCGGGTCAGATTCGTGAAGACGGCCACCGGAAAGCGGCAGCCGTAGACCCGGTTCAGGGCGAGGGAATGGGAGGAGACCTCCATCACGCCCCGGCCGCAGCCGGCTTCGACCGCCTGGTTCAGAATGGATTGGATGTCCACGGATTCCGGCGTGGTCCGCTCCGAAGCCCAATTTCTGCCGTCGAGACGGGCTCCCAGAGTGCCCATGACAAGAGAAGGTTCCCCCTGGCTCATGATGGAGTGCACCAGGAACGCGGTAGTGGTCTTCCCGTTGGTCCCCGTAATGCCCACCAGCCTCAGCCTGGCCGAAGGCTGTCCGAAGAAACCATCGGCGACGCTGGCCATGAAGCGCCGGATACGGGACACCTGGATCCAGGCAACGCCACAATCGTCCGGAACCGGCCGTTGGGATGCCACGGCAACCGCGCCCCGTTTCACTGCCTGATCCAGGTAGAGATGTCCGTCGCTTTCGAACCCTTGGATGGCGAAAAAAAGGCTTCCGCTTCCCGCTTGCCGGGAGTCGTAAGCCAGGGACTCGATCTCCGGATCGCCGGCCTCAGCGACGGCTCTCACGAACGCCCTGACTCTTTCGGCCGAGAGCAAGTTGCTGAGTTTCATAGCTGGAGCTTTCCGTGCCGTCCAAATGGACCTGACACATGGACTCGGGGAAAACCGGAGTCCCGGGTTTGGGATGCTGCGCCACGACCACTCCGCTGCCGGTCACTCTCAACCTCAGAGAGAGACTGCCGGCCTTGCGGAGTGCTTCCCGGAGGCTGAGACCGCTCAGGTCCGGGAGCGGAAAGGTCCCGGTTGCCACCGTCACCGATTTACCTCCATCCGAGTCCGGATTCCCGTCTCCCATCAGGCTCGACAATTCCGCGGCCAGTCCATCCCGCGTCCACGGCTCCTCGGCCGCCGACGCCGCCAGGTCCACCCGCCGGTTCGGCAGCTTCTTCTTTTGGCGGGCCAGCCGCTTGTTCGGTTGCGGCAGTTGTCGATCCTGAGGGACATGGAGGCTGACCAGAGCCCGTTCCATGATGCGGCGGAAGGCGGGAGCGGCCACCAGTCCGCCATAGTGGTGGACTCGAGGTTCGTCGATGACGACCAGCGCGGCCAGCACCGGATTGGAGAGGGGGGCGATTCCCGCAAACGAGGCTACGAAGCGGGTGCGCGAATAGCTGCCGTCCACGAATTTCTGAGCGGTGCCGGTCTTTCCGCCGGCCGAGTATCCGGTCGGCTGGGCTCTGCGTCCCGTCCCCCGTTCCACGACCATGCCCATGGCGTTCCTGATGGTCCGGACCGTCTCCTCCGACAGCACCCTCTCCCGTTCCACCCGGCTCTCTTCCAGTATCCTCCCATCCTCGGAGAGGATGTGCCGGACCAGGCGAGGCTTCACCAGATAGCCTCCGTTCCCGAAAACCGCCAGAGCCCGAACCATCTGCATCGGCGTGACTCCAATCTCCTGACCAGCAGTCCGACCTGTTCGCCCGGCAATTCGATTCCCGTCTTGCTTCCGAACCCGAAACGCCGGATGAAGGAATACAATCGTTCCTCACCCAGTCGAAGCCCCATCTTGATGGTGCCGACATTGCTCGACTTGGCCAGAATCTCCTCGAAGCTGAGGGTGCCGTAGCTCCTCTTGGCTTCCCGGTAGACCTTGCGGCCCAGACGCACCGTTCCGACTCGGCAGTCCACCAGTTCTCCCGACTGGACGAGCCCCTCCTCCAAGGCGGCCGAAAGCGTCACCAGCTTGAAGGTCGACCCTGGCTCATAGATGTCGAGGATGGCGCGGTTTCGTTTTTCCTCGGGGCCGTAACTGGTGTAATCGTTGGGGTTGTAGGTGGGATGGGAGGCCAGGGCCAGGATTTCTCCGGTGTGAACGTCCATGACGATCGCCGATCCCGACGACGCTTTCCATTCGCGTATCGTATCCCCCAGGATCTGTTCCACCGAGTACTGGATGGACTCGTCCAGATTGAGGACCAGGATGTTCCCGCCGGAACCGGCGCCCGAGTCTTCACGGTTGTAGACGTGCCGCCGGCCGTCCACCTTCAGATTGACGCGAGTCTTCTCTCCCCGCATCACTCCGTCGTAGAGGTATTCCACCCCGCCCAGACCTTCGTTCTCCACCCCGACGAAACCCAGGACGTGAGCCGCCAGTTCCCATTGGGGATAGGTTCGCTTCACGTCCCAGTCCACCTGGATGCCCTTGAGCTTCAGGGCGTTGATGG